>CAKZLG010000206.1 GCA_937125035.1 uncultured Maribacter sp.
ATTACAAGGTTATTATAAAAAATGGCATTAGAGAAACCTATCCGCTACTTTTTCCGCTTTTTTCGACGCGGTATAATCGTAGAAACCCTCGCCTGATTTTACACCTAACTTACCCGCCATGACCATGTTTACTAAGAGCGGGGATGGGGCATACTTGGGATTTTTAAAACCATTGTGCATAACGTTGAGAATGGACAGGCAGACATCCAGGCCAATAAAATCAGCCAACTGCAATGGTCCCATGGGGTGCGCCATGCCCAGTTTCATGACGGTATCTATTTCCAAAACGCCCGCCACGCCATGGTGTAGGGTCTCCATGGCCTCGTTAATCATGGGCATGAGAATTCTATTGGCCACGAAACCGGGATAATCGTTCACTTCCGTAGGGGTCTTACCCAATTTATGCGAAAGGTCCATGACCTGTTTGGTCACCTCATCTGAGGTGCTGTAACCGCGTATGACCTCTACCAAGGGCATGATGGGCACTGGATTCATGAAATGCATTCCAATGACCTGAGAGGGCCTGGAAGTTGCGGCCGCAATCTGTGTGATGGAAATGGAAGAGGTATTGGTGGCCAAAATCGTATCGGGGCCACAGTGCTTGTCCAACTCTTGGAATAGGCTCATTTTTAACGCTGGCTCTTCTGATGCTGCCTCTATGGCCAACGAAACACCCTTAACACCATCCTTTAAGGAAATGTGGGTGGTAATGTTTTGTAAGGTGTCGTCTTTATCCGTAGTGGAAATCCTTCCTTTGGCCAACATGCGATCCAAATTCTGGGATATGGTGGCCAAGCCCCGCTCCAGGGCTTTCTCCGAAACATCCACCAAATGTACCTCATATCCTTTTTGGGCAAAGACATGGGCAATGCCATTCCCCATGGTCCCAGCTCCGATGACTGCAATCTTATTCATATGATTCCGCTTTAAATGCATTAATGATCTGTAGGGCCACGGCCAATGCCTGTGTGCCTTGCTTTAAACTTACCACGGGCTGGCTGTCGTTTACTATCGCATCCGCAAAACTTTCCAATTCGTCCAAGATGGCATTGTTCGCTGTTATCCCAGGATTTTCAAAATAGATCTGTTTTTTCACACCTTCCGCATTTTGAAGCACCATATCAAAATCACCTGGGGATTCCGGGGCATCCTTCATACGGACCACTTCCACCTTTTTTTCCAGGAAATCTACCGAGATATAGGCGTCTTTTTGAAAAAAACGTGATTTTCGCATATTTTTCAAGGAAATCCTACTGGCGGTCAAATTGGCTACACAGCCATTGGCGAACTCCAAGCGTGCGTTGGCAATATCCGGGGACTGGCTAATGACGGAAACCCCGCTGGCATTGATGTTCACGACCTCAGATTTAACAACGCTCAAGATGGCATCTATATCATGGATCATAAGGTCTAGCACCACAGGTACGTCCGTCCCCCTTGGGTTGAACTCCGCCAACCTATGGGATTCTATGAACATGGGGTTGCCTATGGTCTCTTTCACCGCCATAAAAGCAGGATTGAAGCGCTCTACATGGCCTACTTGCCCCTTTACGCCATGATCTTTTTCCAGTTCCAAGAGTTCCTCGGCTTCTTTTAAAGTATGGGTAATGGGCTTTTCGATAAAGACATGTTTGCCCAAAGTCATAGCCTTCTTGGCACTTTGGTAGTGCGAAAGGGTAGGGGTAACGATATCCACCACATCCACAGCGGCCATGAGTTCGTTGATATTGTCATAATACCTGTAGCCAAGTTCCTGGGCCACTTTTTTGGCATTGATGTCATCTGCATCATAAAAGCCCACCAAATGGTATTTACGGGATTCATTTAAAAGGCGAAGGTGAATTTTACCAAGGTGCCCGGCACCCAATACCCCAACTTTGAGCATAGTCCATTCTTTGTTCAAAAATACACATACTTCTGTAGTTAGCGAGGGCTTTCAACAAATTTAGCGCTCATGAAATGGAATTAAAAAGGCGTAACTATAAAATACTTTCCTAAATTTGAAAACCAAACCAGATCACATTGAAAGATACCTTAAAGCACAGGGGAATGCGCAACCAGTTGGTGGACGTGCTTGTGGAAAAAGGCATTAAGGACAAAACTGTGCTAAACGCCATTAGAGAAGTGCCCAGGCATCTGTTCATGGACAGTGGTTTTGAGGGCCACGCCTATCAGGACAAAGCGTTTCCCATTGCAGCGGACCAGACCATTTCCCAACCCTATACCGTGGCCTTTCAAACGGAATTATTGGAAGTAAAGCCCCAAATGCAAGTTCTTGAAATTGGTACGGGCAGTGGGTATCAAACAGCCGTACTGTTAAAATGCGGGGCCAAGGTTTACACCATAGAGCGCCAGTTGGAGCTTTTCAAGAAAACCAACCTGTTCTTCAAAAAAATGAACTATAGGCCCAAGAAAGTCGTTTTTGGCGATGGTTACAAAGGATTACCGGAGCATGCCCCGTTTGATGGCATCTTGGTGACAGCCGGCGCCCCCGAGGTGCCAAGGCCATTGCTCTCCCAATTAAAGGTTGGGGGGCGTTTGGTCATACCCGTGGGTACAGAGGAGCAGATCATGACGCTGTTCGTGAGGACATCTGAAAAGGAGTTTGAAAAAAAAGAATTTGGCACTTTCAGATTCGTGCCCCTACTAGAGGATAAGAATTAGGGTCTTAATTATTGAAGCTTTTTTTGATACGGTCCAGATTGCGTTTATTGTCCCTGTCCTTTATGGTCTCCCGTTTGTCGTACAGTTTTTTGCCCTTGGCCAAGGCAATGTTCATTTTTGCCAATCCCCGGTCGTTAATGAATACCTTGAGCGGCACGATCGTTAGCCCAGAGGTCTTTACCTGTTTCTCCAATTTAAGGAGTTCCCTTTTGTTCAACAATAATTTCCGCTCGGCCTTTGGCCTATGGTTAAAATGCGAGGCATGGGTGTATTCATCTATCTGCATATTGATCACAAAGAGCTCTCCGTGGTCATTGAACTCACAGAAACTCTCCGATATGGAGGCCCTGCCGTTACGAAGCGATTTGATTTCGGTACCAGCTAGGACGATACCGGCCGTAAACGTGTCCAAAAGCTCATATTCAAACCGGACGCGTTTGTTCTTTATGTTGATGGTATTCTGCATTCCCACAAAAATAAGGATATTGTGATAGGCCCCCTTCTTTAATCCAGAGAAAAAGTGTAACATTTGTAATGTTCATTCCTTTTGTTCGATTAATAGAAAAAACATGTACCGCGTAATTTCCCTTTTTTTCATCCTATTGCTATTGGCCTGTTCTGAAAGGAACGGAAACTCCTTGCCCCCAGTGCAGCAGATCGTGGACAGCAGTATGGTGGCCTCAGGCGGAGCCTATTTTGGAAAAAGCACCATTGCGTTTGATTTCAGGGACATCCACTATACCTTGCAACGGCAGGGACAGCAGAAAACACTGTCTCGTGAAATGAAGAAGGATTCCATGTACATTAAGGATGTAAAGACGGCTAGTGGGCTTAAACGATTCGTAAACGATTCTCTGGTGCACCTGTCCGATTCCCTGGCCAATGTCTATGCAAACTCGGTCAATTCCGTGCACTACTTTGCTTATCTGCCACAAGGGCTGAATGATAAGGCAGTAAACAAAGAGCTCTTGGGCACCGTGAAAGTGGGCCAAAGCGAATATTATAAAGTTCGGGTCACCTTTGATCAAGAGCAGGGTGGTGATGATTTTCAGGACACGTATATCTATTGGTTCAACACCAAGACCTTTGCCCCAGACTATTTGGCCTATGAATATCATACGGATGGTGGAGGTCAGCGCTTTCGTGAAGCGTACAATGAACGCTATGTTAAAGGAATTCGGTTTGTGGATTATAAGAACTATCGACCACAAGACCTCTCTGTGCCCATAACGCAAATAGATGACTTATTTTCCCAAGGAAAACTAGAACTATTGTCACAGATAAAGCTGGAGAATATATCCGTTAATCGGGACAATTACAATTAAAGACCAATTTGCTGCTCGTGGCTACCCCGTTGGTGATGGTCACGATAAAAAGTGTACCGCTCTCGGCGTCGTCTATTTGGGGGTATTTTTGCTCACCCAATAATTTGTTCACTAGATCAGGGGTTGTGTTGCTATGGCCCACCACCAAAACATTCTTGTTCACATTGTCCGCCTTGAGCTGATCAAGGTCCAATATTCTGGGGTCGTAGTACTGAACATCAATATTCTTTTTTACGGAGATTGGAGCGGCCGTCATGGAAGTTCTGTTAAAGTCTGTGGAGTAAATGGCATCCAAGGGTACCTCATCCAATATTTCGGCCCAGTGCATGGCCCTGCCCAGGCCATCTTGGTTCAGTTCTGGATCTACATTAGCTGGATCGGTCCTTTCCTTTTCCGCATGTCTAATCAGATAAAAAGTAGAAATCGTGGTGGCCTCTTGTGTTGATGGCGTTGCCGTATCCTCTTTACAAGAAGAGAAAAGGACCATAGCACATAGGGAAAAGAGTTGAATAGCTTTCATAGGAATGGTGGGTGTTAATTTATTGAGCTTTAAAATTAATTGAAATTAGAACGATAAATTAGCGATTTTTTGTTTTTTTGCATATGATAAAATTTTGTGGGGCACTTCTTATTTTTGTTGTGGTTTTTAATGTACGGGGCCAAGAACCAGCATTGCCCGGGGACTTTAGGCAACATAACCTTACCAATTACAACGCCAGTTTTCTTAACCCGGCCTTTGCCTTGGATAGAAACCAACCGCCATCCATAGCCTTATGGACACGGTGGCAGTGGCAGTATGTGGATACGGATCCCACCTCGGTTTTTTTAAATTATACCACCAGGTTCAATGAAGTGTCCGCGGGAGGTCTGGGCTTCTTTCAACAGAATACAGGTATTTTCACCAACACTGGGGGCGTCCTGAACTATGCCTATGACCTCGTTTTCAACGAAAGGGTCTCTATGGGCGTGGGGGTGAATGTTCTAGGCTATTCGCAAAAATTGACCGATACGCGCTTTTTTATACCCAACCCTTTGCAGCCGGAGCTGACCACGGATTTTATTTTACAGGCATCCCCTGGGGTGAACCTGCGCATTGATCGCTTTAACTTGGGACTTGTTTCTGAAAATCTTTTCGATTACAACTTCACCACCAACGAAAGAAACACCAGTCCTGATGACCGGATCTTCATGGGTCTGGCCTCTTATGAGTTTCCAATATCCATTTTGGCTACTGATGAAAATTCCATCTTACGCCCCACAGTTTATATGAAATCCATTCCTGGTCTGGATACCCAATACGGGGTAATAGGATTACTTTCTACCTCTAAGTTTTGGGCACAAGGCGGCTACAATAGCTTCTATGGAGCGTCTTTTGGTGCAGGGGGGAGAATTTTTAAGCGATTGTCCTTTGGGGCCTTGGTGGAGTTTGGTACGGATGCCGATTTAAGGGGAACCGACCCCAGTTTTGAATTGGTCACCGCATACCAATTGGGAGGTTCCGAACCTAGCCCACAGGAAATCCAGGAAGAGCTCATTGCGGAGGAAATGGAAAAAGAGGAACAGCTGAAGCAGGAAATGACCAAGGCAGAAGCGCTGGCCGCCAAAGAGGCTGCCAAAGAGGAAAAACGTTTACAGCGGCTCGATCAGAAGCGGGCCAAAGATTCACTCTTGCGGGTACAACGTGAAAGCGCATTGGCCCAGGAAGTCTCTAAGCGGGAGATGAGGCGCCAACAAGATTCCTTGGCTAGGGCATCACAAAAAGAAGCCATGGCACAGGCAGCTGCCTTGGCCGCCCAGCGTAAAAAAGATTCACTTACTGAAGAAAGAAATGCACGAGAGGCCGCCCTGGCCATAGAGCG
>CAKZLG010000207.1 GCA_937125035.1 uncultured Maribacter sp.
GGACTTGGCCACCAACTGTTCCAAATCTTCTAAATTGGTAGCATCAGCAGGAACGATCTCTGACCCGGTCTTTTCAGCCAACTCCTTGATCTGGCCCATACGCATGGCAATGGGCGCATTGGTCAACACAAAGCTTCCGCCTTCTTCATGAACCCTTTCCGCTGTTTTCCAAGCAATTGAATTTTCATCCAAAGCCCCAAAAATGATTCCTCTTTTTCCTTTGAGTAAGTTATATGCCATAATAGGTTGTTCTTATTGTTTATTAGAAGGGTCAAAGATATTCAAAATATGTTAAAGCGCTTACTAAGGATGGCACCAACCCACACCTAGGCAAGGAGCTGTTTGGCATGGGCCAAGGCAGAGTCTGTCACTTCTTTACCGCCCAACATCTGGGCCAGTTCCAAAATGCGCTCCTCCTCGGAAAGCAGTTTCATGTTGGTCTTCGTGGTCTGGGCCTCATCAAACTTAAACACTTTGAAATGCCGCCCGCCTTTGGAGGCTACCTGTGGCAAATGGGTAATGGCAAAGACCTGCATGGCCGCACTCATCTGGTGCATGATGATGGCCATTTTGTTGGAGATTTCCCCAGAGACCCCGGTGTCTATCTCATCGAACATGATGGTGGGCAACTTTTCATATTTCGCCAAAAGGGCCTTGATGACCAACATGATCCTGGACAGTTCCCCACCCGATGCCACTTTTTTGAGTTGGTCATGGGCCATGCCCTTATTGGCAGAGAACAGAAAGCTCAGCTCATCCATGCCATTGTTCCTAAAGGTTTCAGTGGGCTGCAGTATGATCTGAAAGGTGGCACTGGGCATACCCAACTGGGCCAGATCTTGCTCCAACTGTTTTTTCAATTGGGGCAAAATGGCCTGCCTCTTTTCTCGCAGGACGGTTGCGGCGGCCACCAACTCCCCTTTTAGGCCCTCTACCCTATTTGCCGTGGCTTTTATTCGGTCTCCCAAATGGGCCGTCTCATACACCTTTTCAGCCAGGGCATTTCGTATGCCAATGAGCTCCTTAATGTCTGAAGCCCCATGTTTTTTCTGTAGGGTGTACAACAGTTGCAATTTGGTGTTCACTTCTTCCAAAAGTTTAGGATCGGCCTCCACACTTTCAATAGAGCCTTGTATTTCTGTATTGATGTCGTCCAGTTCAATGGCCAAGGACTGAATGCGGTTGGCCAATTCCCCATATTTTACATGAAATCCGGACAGTTTGGAGACACCCTGTTTGAGCTCGGTCATGAGGTTCAAAAGACCAATCTGCTCGTCATTGATCAATTGATTGCCTTTGGAAAGCTCTTCAGTGATCAGTTCCACATTGTTCAGCTGTTCATACTGCTCCTCCAGTTCTGTAAGGATGCCCTCTTTTAAAGGAGCGGCCTCCAATTCCTGAAGCATATAGGTATTGTAGTCCTGTTCTTTCTCTGCCTCCCGTTGCTGGTCCTCCATGCTCCTCAAACGCTTGGATTCTGCCTGATACTGTTGCAACAGTCCGTCATAATCCACTATGTCTTGGGTCGTCTGGGCCAAGGCATCGATCAGCTTAAATTGAAAATCGTTCTCCGTTAATTGAAGGGTCTGGTGTTGGGAATGGATGTCTATGAGGTTATTGCCCAGTTGTGAGAGCACATCCAATGTCACCGGTGTATCGTTTACAAAGGCCCTGGATTTGCCGCTGGGAAGAATTTCACGTCTTATAACGGTAAGGTGGTCATAATCCAGGTCATTTTCATCAAAAATGGGCCTTAACCCATAATCTTGTATCTTGAACTCCGCTTCTATGATGCATTTCTGTTCCTTGTTGCGCAAAGAAGACAAATCCGCCCTCTTCCCCAACACCAAGGAAAGACCGCCCAATAAGATGGACTTACCGGCACCGGTTTCGCCAGTGATGACGGAAAACCCATGTTCAAAACCTACTTCTAGGTGATCGATCAGGGCATAATTATCTATGGAAAGTTTGGATAGCAAGCTTCAGATTTTATAAATTTCAAAGGTAATCTATATTCTGATTTGAAAAAAGATTCAATAACTTATCTCATTCCAAGTGCTGGAGTACAATGGGGCGATCCTGTTCAGGGTTTCTTTGAGTTTAACAATGTCCACCTTGGGACCATCTGAAAAAACATTCTGTATCTCCTCCGATTTTGCATCAAAAAAAGTCTGTATCAAAAAAGCATTGGGGCGCCTTTTGATCATGGTCTCAAAGAGGTTCATGGTACCGGAAATCACCTGTTTTCCCGTGCTGTTGTTATCGGCCATGATATCCAGGCCCTTTCTGTGGTAATTGTACATGGCCACCCGGTATTCCTTGTAGGTGTTGGAGAGCAGGTTGTCCACCAATTCAAACCTGCTACGATCGTTGGACTGGTTCCACCCGGCAAAATTACTGCCTTGGGCCTGGGTCACCACACCCAATGCCTTACGGTACATATCCGTGCCGCCCTCTAAGGAAAAGGTATCGGCATCCAACCCTAAAATCATGTAAGCGTAGTAGGCCATAACGGCCACCAAATTGGATTCAAACACATTTTCATTGAAGACCAAGGGCTCAAATTCTATGTATTGAAAATTGAAATCATTGTCTTTATAATTGAACACGGGCGTTTCATAGGACGCGTTGAAAACGGGCCTGGAGGATTGAATCTGCAGGTTCGCCTCAAAACGATCGGACTCATATTCCGTTACGGTAATGAACATTTGGGCGTTCACCCTTTCATTTTCCTTGTACACCCTGTTCGTCCATTTTGTCTTGTTCACAAAATCATTCAAGGCGCGCTCCAAAGTCTGGAATATTTGCTGATTGGTCTGCGAAACCTGATCGGAATTCACCGTTATACTGCAATTGAGCTCTTGGGCTCTTAGGGAGTGCCCCAAAAGGAAAATGGAGAGAAAAAGAAAGAATACGTTACGCATAGATTCGCTTGATGATTTCTTGCATGATGTCCCGGGCAACGGCTGCCTTGGTCTTAAGTTGAAACGTTTCTATTAGGGAATTGGTATCCAAAAAGGTGATTTTATTGGTATTCCCGCCAAATCCTGCGCCCGCATCGTTCAAGGAATTCAATACTATGGCGTCTAGATTTTTATTTTTTAATTTGACCATGGCATTTTCCAGTTCATTTTCGGTTTCCAAGGCGAAGCCCACCAAAAATTGATGCTCTTTCTTTTGCCCTAAAGAACGCAGTATGTCCTTGGTCCTTACCAAATCCAATTGAAGTGCTTCCCCGGATTTTTTTATTTTTTGTGTAGCAACATTTTTTGGGGTGTAATCCGCCACCGCGGCCGCAGCGATCACAATGTCCGCCGCCTTGTACTGCTCGTGGGCCCGTTCATACATCTCAGCGGCCGAGGTAACCCGTAGGAGATGAATGGCGCTGTGATCTTCCTGCAGATGTGTGGGTCCCGAAATCAAGATGACATGGGCCCCTAGGTCCGCCGCCGCACGGGCCAGTTCAAACCCCATGAGGCCCGTGGAATGGTTACCGATGAACCGCACGGGATCAATGGCCTCATAAGTGGGCCCGGCAGTGATGAGTACCGTTTTCCCCATCAAGGGAAGACCTTTCCGAATGTGCTGCTCCATGAAAGCTACGATATCCTCTGGTTCTGCCATGCGACCGGCACCGTGCAGCCCACTGGCCAGTTCTCCAGAAGTGGCCGGTATCATGATATTTCCAAACCCTTGCAGTGTATTCAGGGAAGCCAAAGTAGACGGGTGTTCATACATGTCCAGATCCATGGCAGGTGCAAAAAATACAGGGCATTTGGCAGAAAGGTAGGTGGCCAACAACAGGTTGTCACAAGCGCCACTGGCCATTTTGGATAGGGTATTGGCCGTGGCCGGCGCAATGACCATATGATCGGCCCAAAGCCCTAATGCCACATGGTTGTTCCAATCTGTGGTTGGACCTTCTTCTCTGGTGAAATTGGAGACCACTGGATTTTTGGAAAGGGTGGCCAAGGTAAGCGGTGAAACAAAAGAACTGGCGCTATCGGTAAGGATGACCTTAACGTTGGCGCCAGCTTTTATAAATAGTCTGGTGAGAAAAGTAGTCTTATATGCAGCAATTCCTCCGGTAATGCCTAAAAGGATGTTCTTACCGCGCAGCATAAGACTAAGCGTCTTTCTCCGTATTTCTATAGTAAATCTTGTCGTTCAGCCATTCTTCAACGGCCAAAGCGTGGGGCTTGGGGAGTTTCTCATAGAACTTGGATACTTCGATCTGCTCCTTGTTCTCAAACACCTCCTCCAAACTATCGCTATAGGTGGCAAATTCCTCCAGCTTTTCCAACAATTCCTTTTTGATCTCAGAATTGATCTGCACGGCGCGCTTTGCGGCTATGGCAATGGCCTCGTAGATGTTTTCCGTTTTCCCATCAAACTCATTACGGTTGATGGTGGTACTGGAAACGGGCGCTTTGGAATTTTTTAAATCGTTCATATTCATAATTGAAACTATTATTTGGATACCTCTGTAAATGGCTGTAGTCCGTTTTCTATTGTTATGTTCAGTTTGTCCGCTTTATCCCTGAATTCTGAATCGGGATATTGCTTCACAAAGGCATTATATGCGGCTTTTGCCGTACTGAAACGCTCTTCCTGCAGGCTCTCAAAACTATTACGGGCCAGGTGGGTGGCCGCTTCCACTTTAATATACATGGCTTTTTCCCTGAATTGGGAACCTGGAAAATCCGACACGAAATTATCACTGGCCGCTATGGCGGATTTTAACATGTCAAAATTAAACTCCCCTATCTTATTGTACTGCATCATGATCTCAAAGGCCTTTTTCTCCTTTTTTGTGGTGAGCTCCTTGGCCATGACATTGGCCTCGTCAAAATACTCGGATTCTGAATAGGTGTTGATGAAGTTCTGTAGTTTCAATAACGCTTTGTCCGTATCGGTCTGATCCAGAGAGTACCGTGGGGAAAGTTCGTAATAACTTTTAGCCCCCAAAAAAGAGGCTTGCGTCAACTTATCACTTTTAGGGTAGGATTTCACAAAACGTTCAAACTGATATCCCGCCATATTATAATCCTTGCGTTTAAAGTAGGTGTCCGCCAAAAAGAACATGACGCGCTCCCCTTGGGGCTTGCCCACATATTGCGGTGCGATCTGCTCAAAGAGCCTGTTGGCCCTTTTATAATCCTCTGCCTCGTAATATTTTTCGGCCAAATCGTACTTTACCTTTACATCCGTGCTTTTGAGCGCCTTTTGGTACTCATTACAGGACTGCAGCAGCGTAATGACTAGAATTACGGAAATGTAGAGCGGCTTTCGTGCAAACATTTTGCAAAATTACGGATATTGGTCGGAATTAAAAAACATTTTTAAATGCCCCAAAATAAGGTCATCTTTCCTTAACGCGAATTCATTTTACCAAAGATTTAACGTACCCTTATACGGGTAGGCCCATCAGCGAAGTATGGAACTGCATCAATTTGGTCTTTAGACCCTGACTTGCCTCCAGTAAGGGTAAACGAACCGCTGCGCCAGATAGTCCCAGTATTTCAAAAACCGCCTTTATCCCAGCGGGATTTCCCTCTTCAAAAATAAGTTCCATGGCTTCCTGCAGCGTGTAAAACTGCCGGTACGCAGGTAGGGCATTTCCATTTAGCCCCTGTTGCACCATATCCGAAAAAGCCCTTGGGTAGCCTTGGCCCAAAACTGAAATAACCCCCTCTGCACCGGCCAATAGGGCCGGAAGTGCCGTAAGATCATCTCCGGAAAGAACCAAGAACCCATGGGGACGTTTTGCTATGAGCTGCATCACTTGTTGCAGCTGTCCACAGGCTTCCTTAATCGCCACTATATTGGTGAAATCATTAGCTAAGCGCACTGTTGTTTCCGGCAACACATTGCTTCCCGTACGTCCGGGAACATTGTAGACTATTATGGGTAAGGAAGAGGCTTGTGCTATGGCCTTGAAATGTTGATAGATGCCCTCTTGCGTTGGGCGGTTGTAGTAGGGCGATACTGATAAAATGGCCGTAAAGCGGGAAAGGTCCAACGTTTGTAATTCCTGCACCACGGCCAACGTATTGTTACCGCCAATACCGATCACTAGAGGCAGGCGGTCTGCGTTCACATGGGCAATGGTATCCATAACGATGCGTTTCTCCGCCGTGGTGAGCGTCACCGCTTCAGCCGTGGTGCCCAATGCCACCAAATAATCCACACCACCTGCAATACAATGCTCTACAATACGCCCCAAAGCGGGAACATCCACCTGCCCCTGCTCCGTGAAGGGAGTAACCAACGCAACGCCCGTACCCTTTAACTGCTCCATTTCTAAATTTCCTTTAAAACACCCAGGTATTTCTTCAATTCACTTTTGAACATCTTGAAATCGGCCATGGGCGTATCCAACATTAAATCGTTGTATTCCTTACCAATGGCGGTAAAACCCACTTTCATGCGCGCCTTGGTCTGTATGGACATCAAGTTCAACAACAGGTTCTCTTCCTGATAATAGTTTACCAAAAGGTCATATTCCCTACTCAGGAACTCCAAGGCATAACTATTCTCAATGGCGCCGTTCCACCCAAGGTCCTTATCTGAAAAAACAGGAGTGGCATAAGGAGAATTTTTATCATAATAGCTCTTGTAACCAATGATCTTAACGGCATTGGGCCGCAAGGAAAACTCCTCCAAGAATTCAAAAAAAACATCCGCGTTGCCAAACTTGTCCAAATCCACAATACATCCCAAAGAACTTATACCAGATCCCCGTTGCACGGCCTGCGGTGGTTTCACCAATTCGGCCTTCAAAAACTTCTGTCCGGATTTCTGTTTGAACTTGTCCTTAATTCCCTTTAAAAACATGTATTTTTACATTTGTACAAATGTAAATAATATCCGTCCAAGTCCATGGCAAAGTTACGGAGGTTCTCTTGTTTAAAAATAAAACATTTTGTTATATTCTTAACAATTAGCACCCTTTCCTGCAGACAAAACCCGGTTGCAATAAACGCCATACAGGGTGAGCGCCTTGTCTTGGACAGCACCTTAGTTGCCATGGACAGTGTGGCCGCGTTCATAGCCCCTTATCATGATAGGATCAATACGGTGCTGGACAGTACGCTGGCCTATGCCCCCTATGCCATTACCAAAACGGACGGCGCGCTCAATACCACGGCCGGAAATCTCATGGCCGATCTCATTCTGGAAATGGCCAACCCCATTTACGAAAAACGCACGGGAGAAACCATTGACTTTGTTTTGCTCAACCATGGCGGTATCCGTGCCGTTATCTCCAAAGGAAACGTTAGCGCACGCACGGCCTACGAGGTCATGCCCTTTGAGAATGACATCAGCGTGGTGACCTTGAGCGGCGCATCGGTCACCGAATTGGTGCACTATATCGTCCGCTCCAAAAGGGCCCATCCCTTTAGTGGTCTACAGCTCATGTTACAAGCGGACGGACGCTTGAAATCGTTTGCTATAAATGGTGCCCCTGTGGATGCCCAAGCCACCTACCATGTGGCCACTTCAGACTATCTCGTTTCCGGCGGCGACGATATGGTCTTCTTTAAAAATGCACTACAGGTAGTACCACTTGGGTACAAAATTAGAAATGCCATGATAGACTACTTCAGCAAAGTAGACACCCTGAAGCCGCGCATAGACCAGAGATACCTTAAATTGCCCTAAACCATGTACAGAAGGGATTTCATTAAAACCACAACAAGCACGGCCACCATGATGGCCCTTGGGGGCATGGCTTTGGAAAGTTGTACCGCCCAAAGGCCCAAACAGATCACCATTCTGCATACCAATGATGTGCACAGCCATATTGATCCGTTTCCAAAAGACCATTCCGCATTTCCAGGGCTGGGCGGTTTGGCTCGCCGTGCCTCTTTGGTACAGCAGATACGGGCCACGAATGAAAACACCCTATTGTTCGATGCCGGTGATATTTTTCAAGGCACCCCCTATTTCAATTTTTATGGGGGCGAACTGGAGTTTAAGCTCATGAGCATGCTCAAATACGATGCCGCCACTATTGGCAACCATGATTTTGATAATGGTCTTGGGGGACTTTTGGCGC
Source organism: uncultured Maribacter sp. (assembly GCA_937125035.1). Lineage (GTDB taxonomy): Bacteria > Bacteroidota > Bacteroidia > Flavobacteriales > Flavobacteriaceae > Maribacter. Next base: position 8,063 of record CAKZLG010000207.1, read on the forward strand.
AAATGCCCCATGCCCAATTTGATATGCTTTCTGCCAATTATGATTTCAGCAAAACCCCTTTGGATGCCTTTACCAAGCCATATAGGGTTTATGAGCGCGATGGCATTAAAGTGGGCGTGTATGGCCTAGGAATAAAGCTCCAAGGCCTTGTGACCCAAACACTGTATGGGGAAACCCAATATATGGACCCGCTGGAAATGGCACAGGAAACGGAGCGCACTTTAAATGAGCAAGAACGGTGCGATTTGATTATTTGTCTCTCCCACCTCGGTTACCAATACAAGGATCCCCAAAGACCGGACGACCTTAAACTGGCCGGCGCCACCCAGTACACGGACCTCATCATTGGCGGGCATACCCATACCTTTCTGGAACGCCCTACGGTGGTTCCCAATGCCCAAGGTCGTGACATTTTGGTGAACCAAGTAGGCTGTTTTGGTGTGTATTTGGGTAGGGTCGATTTTTACTTTGATGCGGCTGGAGGCCAAGCGAAAGGTTATACTATTAAAGTTTAGGGTCTTTTCATGAATATTCAAGTGCTTTGATGTACTACCTTTTGGGTTTCCTTCAGAGGAATACTTGTTCTGTAGCAAGGAAGCAGACCTCAATGAGTAACCAAGCAGACCTGCTTAAATGGGGCCAGAGCCGTGTAAAGGGTTTAAACCGAATTGGAAAATACCCTAAGCATCCCCACAAGGGGAGGTAAAGCGTTTATAAATAAAGCGCTAACCCTCCTGTTGCAGTACAAATACCACCATTTCCTTTAGTTCTTCGGTTAAACTGATGTTGGGAAAGGGCCTGCCCGCCTGTCTGTACCAATAGCCCGCATTAAAACGGTCACCTTCCTTGCGGTGCAAATAGGCATGGATCCAACTGCCCATGGGCGTATGGAGGTCCTGGGCGATATCATGGGAAGCTTCCCAATCCCCTTTCGCCTCCCACCAGAGGGCCCGTAATGCCGGGGGCCATTGACCAGGTGGTCTGGAATGGGACAGGGTTTTGGTAAAATCATTGTAGTCCTTGGGTGTCATGTGGCTAGCTTTTTTACCAGTTTTTCAACCGTCAGGCCCTGAACTAAGATGGAGAAGACCACCACAATATAGGTCATCACTAAAAAGAGATCGCGTTCCATTTCTTGGGTAAGGCCCAAGGCCAAGGCAATGGAAATACCACCACGTAGCCCGCCCCAGGTCATGATGAGGGTGGTCTTGGGCACAAAATCCAATCGCTCTTGAAAAAACTTAATGGGCAGTAAGAGCGACACATATCGGCAGGCCAGCACCAACGGAATGGCCATGAGCCCTGCCACTATATAGCTTGTTTCAAAGGAAAGCACCAATATTTCCATCCCTATCAACACAAAGAGCAGGGTGTTCAGTAGAATGTCCAACAGCTCCCAAAACTTGTCCACATAGGTTTCCGTTGTGGCGGACATGGCGGAATGGCGCACTGTATCATTCCCCACCACCAGCCCGGCAGCCACCATGGCCAATGGGGCACTAAGATGGAGTTTCTGGGCAATTACCGTGCCCATCATCACGGTAGCCAAAGTAATGATGACCTCAATATCATAGTCGTCTATGGAACGCATTAACCGATAGGTGGCCCAGCCCAAGAGCAGCCCCAATAGGATACCCCCTAGGACCTCAACCCCGAACAGCTCCAAAATTTCCAACGGGGCAATGCCTTCTCCTCCAGAGGAAGCCAACTGAAAAAGAGTGAGGAATACCACTACCCCTACCCCATCATTAAAAAGCGACTCCCCCACGATCTTGGTCTCCAATTTCTTCGGCACGCCCGCCTGTTTTAAGATGCCCAGAACGGCAATAGGGTCCGTTGGGGAGATCAGTGCACCGAACAACAGGCAATAGAGATACTCCACGGGCATGGAGAACAAAGCCAGCACATAATAGACCAATGTGCCCACCAAAAAAGTGGAGACCATGACCCCCAAAGTGGAAAAGACCAGAATAGGCCAACGCTGTACCTTTAGCTGTTCAAAATTGGTATGTAGGGCGCCTGCAAAGAGCAGAAAGCTCAACATAATGTCCAGCAGCACCATCTTAAAATCAATTTGGCCAATAATGTAACGTTCCGCTTCCAAAAGGGTGTCGTCCACATAGCTTATGGCAAAGACAATAAAGGTAAAAACGATGGTAATCAGCATAAGCCCAATGGTATTGGGCAATTTTAAGAATCGTACATTGATATAGCCAAATAAGGCAGATAGGGTTACTAGAATGGCAAGGATGATAAAATAGTCCATAATTAGTTTAGATCATGTTCATAAATTCCTGTTCTGTTATGATGGGAATTCCCAAACTTTCCGCCTTGGTGCGCTTGCTTGGGCCCATTTTGTCGCCGGCCACCAAATATCCTGTCTTGGCCGAAATGGAAGAACCCACCTTGCCACCATTGTCCTCAATGAGTTTCTTGAGTTCATCCCGGCCCACGGTCTCAAAGACCCCGGAGACCACAAACGTGGCACCATTGAGCACATTGGTCTGGTGGGTCAATTGCTCTTGTGACACCTCAAATTGAAGTCTTTTGGATCGCAATCTTTCTATGGCCAAAAGATTCTTTTCATTAGCAAAAAAGCCTACCACACTTTCCGCAATGCGCTCGCCAATTTCATCTACCTGTACCAAATCTTCCATGGTGGCTTTTTGAAGATTTTCTATGTTCTGAAAGGCCTTGGCCAATTTTTTGGCCACCGTCTCGCCCACATAGCGTATGCCCAAGGCAAACAAGACCCGCTCAAAGGGCACGGCCACAGAGGCGGCCACTCCGTTGACCAGATTTTCGGCCGACTTCTCCGCCATGCGCTCCAATGGAAGTACCTGCTCTTTGGTAAGGTCATAAAGATCCGCATAATCTTCAATAAGGCCTTCATTGAACAATAGCTCTACGGTTTCCCCACCCAGACCTTCAATATCCATGGCCCTACGGGAAATAAAATGCTGTATACGCCCAGTAATCTGTGGCGGACAACC
>CAKZLG010000208.1 GCA_937125035.1 uncultured Maribacter sp.
GGCCGAACAAACGCCACTCATAATCAATATCATCATTCAATAGATCGAAGGATTCCTCCTTCCAACCATCGCCCTCTCTGGACTTCAAAACGGTTTCGTAGGGGTCTTTTTGATCCCATTGCGAACGGTCTACCGATTGGCCGTCCAAATGCATATAGAACAAGATGGTGGGCTTGGTATCGTCCATGGGCAGACTGGCAAAAAAAAGGGGTAGATTTTCCGTCTCCAAAATGGAGGTGTTGAATCCCCTTTCGGAAAACTTGTTCCGCAGCCACATAAGATTGGCATCTATGTCGTCTGGGTTCAAGGCGTCATTGGGCAAGGAGACAAAATCCCTTAGCTCCGTAATGGCCTTGGCCACTTGGGTCTTTACTTCTGTGGCTTCCTGTGCACGAGCTACGCACATATAAAGGAGAAAGAAGGGAATAAAGGGGAAAACTCGCATAGGACATCTGGGTGTTAACGGGTTAAAAAGTAATTTAAATTAGTGGTATCCACAAGGAATCATTTTTTAAATAGGGTGAGGACCGTTTTTCGTACCAATAAGATAAACGGAAAGCCATGAAAGACCAGATCAAACCAATCCATGGGACCCATGCCCACAGCACCGCCGGCCACCCATTTCAATTTGCCCCATAGGTGGGGCTCCGGAAAAAAAGGGGCCAACCCAAGGGTTAGGCAAAGCAGCAGGATCAGCTTCCAATTGTTGAATACATCTGTCATAAGGGTCGTACGTTACGTATAAAGTGGTGTATGCCGGCTACCCCGTTCGCTGTGAGGTGCTTAATGAAGGCAGAACCAATGATGGCCCCTTTGGCAAACTGGGTGGCCTGCCCAAAGCTTTCCGCATCCTTGATACCAAAACCAACAATCTGTGGATTTTCGAGGTCCAGAGACGCAATTCGCTTAAAATAATCTTCTTGTTCTTGGCCAAAGCCCGATTTAGACCCGGTAACGCTGGCCGAACTCACCATATAGATGAAGCCCTCAGAGGCGGCATCTATTTGCCGAATACGTTCATCACTGGTTTGGGGAGTGATCAAAAAGATGTTGAGAAGCCCGTATTTCTTAAAGATAGCTTCATATTCGTCTTGATATACATCCAGGGGAAGATCGGGCATAATAATACCGTCTATGCCAATGGCATGACATTCCTGGCAGAAGGCCTCCACCCCGTACTGCAGCATGGGGTTGAAATAACCCATGACGATCAGAGGAACGGTGACGGTTTTCCGTATGTCCTTTAACTGTTCAAAGAGCACTGCCGTGGTCATGCCATTTTTCAGGGCCGATGTAGAGCTTTCCTGTATGGTGGGGCCATCGGCCAACGGGTCGCTGAACGGAAGGCCTATCTCTATCATATCCACCCCGTTTGCTTCCAAGGTTTGGATGATTTCCACGGTGTCATGTCGATTGGGGTATCCCGCGGTGAAATAGATGGAAAGGAGTTTTTTGTCCTCCTGCATTTTTTGGGTGATTCTGTTCATACGTTATGCCAACTTAAAATAGTCAATATAGGTCTGTAGGTCCTTGTCCCCCCGCCCTGATAGCCCGATCACCACAATATCCTCTGGTTTAAACTGTTTGTGCTGAAAAATGGCAAAGGCATGCCCGGTCTCTATGGCAGGGATGATGCCCTCTAATTGTGAAAGCTCCAGACCCGCTGTCATGGCCTCATCATCCGTGGCTGAATAGAACTCTGCCCTGCCGGAAGTGTACAGATGCGCATGCATGGGTCCTACGCCCGGATAATCGAGTCCGGCCGAAATGGAATAGGGTTCCGTGATTTGGCCGTCTTGGGTCTGCATTAAAAGGGTCTTGCACCCATGAATGATACCCATTTTGCCCAAGGCCGAGGTAGCGGCGCTTTCCCCTGAGTCTATGCCCTTTCCGGCAGCCTCAACAGCTATGATGCCCACGTCCTTATTGTCTAGAAAATGGTGGTAGGTCCCAGCTGCATTACTGCCCCCGCCTATACAGGCCACTACATAATCTGGATTTTCACGGCCTTCTTTCTCCTTCAACTGCCATTTGATTTCTTCAGAAATCACCGATTGAAAACGGGTGACCATATCAGGGTAGGGGTGCGGGCCTATGGCTGAACCTATAATGTAATGGGTGTTCACCGGATTGTTGATCCAATCCCTAATGGCCTCATTGGTGGCATCCTTTAGGGTCCGGCTACCGGATAGCGCTGGCCGCACCTCTGCGCCCAACATCTTCATGCGCGCCACATTTGGGGCCTGGCGCGCCACATCTATCTCACCCATGTACACAATGCATTCCATGCCCATGAGGGCGCAAACGGTGGCCGTGGCCACCCCATGTTGGCCCGCGCCGGTCTCCGCTATGATCCTGCTCTTGCCCAACCGTTTGGCCATGAGGATCTGCCCAATGGTATTGTTGACTTTATGCGCTCCGGTGTGGTTGAGGTCCTCCCGTTTTAAATAGACTTTGGCACCATGCTTTTCCGAGAGCCTTTTGGCAAAATACAGGGGCGAGGGCCTGCCCACGTAATCCTTTAACAATTGATGGAACTCTTTTTGAAAAGTGTCCTCATACATGATGTCCAAATATTTCTCCCTTAGTTCGGCCACATTGGGATAGAGCATTTCAGGGATAAAGGCTCCCCCAAATACACCGTAATACCCCTTTTCATCTGCGTGGAAGCCCCCTCTTGTTCCATAGAGGTCATTTTTTAAAGCTTCTTTTGTGGTATGTTCCATATTTTCTTTGTTGCAATTTTTTAATCCTGTACTCCTTTAAACCCAATGTTTTCGAGAGGCCCTCACTGTTCTATCCACATTGTCTTAAATGCTTTGAGCTGTTCTATATCCTTTAGGCCCGGTTCTACCTCAAAGGTACTGTTTACATCAACGGCATGGCAATATTTCGCCTCGGGCCGTTTCAGGAATTCCAATAGGGCAGCTGTATCGGCCAAGCCAATGCCCCCGCTGAGGAAATAGGTTTTGGTACTGGGGTAATCCTTGAGCGTATCCCAATTGAAGCGGTACCCATTGCCGCCCGGTAGGGCCCCTTTGGTATCAAACAGATAATGGTCACAAACGGACTCATAGGCTTGCAAAACCTTAAAATTGAAGGTGTCTCTGATGGAAAACACCTTAATGATCTTAATCTGTGGGAGCAAGGCCTTCAGTTCTTGGCAATACGCCGCACTTTCCTGCCCGTGTAGCTGTACCAGGAGCAATTGAAATTCTGCCACCTTTTCTTTTACTTCGGCTAGCGAAGCATCTACGAAAACACCCACTTTTTTAATGGTGTGGGGCAGATCGGGCATGGCCGTGTTGAAATACCGTTTAGAGGGTTCCCAGAAAATGAACCCCAGATAATCCGGGGTAAGGGCGGCCACGGCGCTGGTGTTCTTGTTCATGCCGCAGACCTTGAGCCGCAGCCTTTGCAGGCCTGCCTCCAAGGCTTCGTTTTGATTGGGATAATAATAGTTCATCTTTTTAAACCATGTGTTGTATGAAGTTTTGGGCACTGGCCCCGGGATCTCTCGTCTTCATGAAATTCTCACCGATCAAAAAGCCTTGATAGCCATAGGTTTTCAATTCCGCTATGGCCGCCGTGGTGCCAATGCCACTTTCGGAGACTTTTACAAAATCCGAGGGTATTTCATCGGCCAAGGCCTTGCTCGTCTCCAAATCTACCTGAAAGGTCTTTAAGTTTCTGTTATTTACCCCCAAAAGGTCCAAACTGGGCATGACCGACTTCCGGAGCTCCTCCAGATCATGGACTTCTAAAAGTACCTCTAGGCCCAGGCTTTTTGCAAATTCCGATAAGGTTTTGATTTCTTCCCGTGTAAGGACCGCGGCAATGAGCAAAATCACATCAGCGCCATGGGACTTGGCCTCTAAGACTTGATAGGTGTCTATGATGAATTCCTTTCGCAAAAGCGGTATGTCCACAACCGCACGGGCCAAAAGCAGGTCTTCCAACGAACCCCCAAAATATTTGAGGTCCGTAAGGACACTCATACCGCAGGCTCCGGCTGTTTGGTAGCCTTTCGCCACTTGGGCCACATTGGTATCTTGGTTAATGGTGGCCTTTGAAGGGGAACGGCGCTTGTGCTCCGCAATGATGCCCGTGGTACTCTCTTTTAAGGCGGTGCACAAAGAGGCGCCCCGGCGACCAAAGAGCGCAGTGTTTTCCAATTGGTGAACAGGTACCACTTGTTTCTTTAGGGCTACCTCCCGGCGCTTATCCGCAATGATTTTAGTTAGAATATCCATGCGTTTTCGTTTCTTGTTTTGTGCCTATTTTATCCTTTCAACTACGGCTCAGTTCCTGTAATTTTTTAAGGGATGCAAGGGCCCTGCCGCTAACGAGGGATTCCTGGGCCTTTTCAAATCCGGCTTTTGGGCCAATATCCTCCACTGTGGCAATGGCAATGCCGGCGTTGGCACAGACCACATTGTTTTGTTCCGCCGTTCCTTTCCCGTTAAGGACGTTCATGAATATCTGTGCGGCATCGGATATGTCCTCTCCCCCTAAAATGGCTTCGGCTTTTATAGGTTCCAGGCCAAAGTCGGCCGGCGTTAGCATTCCTTCCGTGCCATTGGAAATGGTTTTCGTATCGCCGGTTAAACTTATTTCATCGTAGCCATCTAAGGCGTGGAGTATGGTGAAATTTTTATCTGTGTTTTGGTAGAGATAACCATACATCCGGGCAAGCTCTAGATTAAATACCCCCACCATTTGGTTTTTGGGAAAGGCAGGGTTGACCATGGGCCCCAGCATGTTGAAGAAGGTTTTCACGGCCAGTTCACGCCGAATGGGCGCTACATTTTTCATGGCGGGGTGGAACAGCGGGGCATGTAGTACGCAAATGCCCGCTTCTTCTATGAAGCGGGTAAGGAGATCTGGCTCATTACTGAACCGGATGCCCAAAAATTCCATGACATTACTACTGCCACATTTGGAGGAAACCCCGTAATTGCCGTGTTTGGTGACTTTAATGTCCGCTCCTGCCACAAGGAACGAGGCCAATGTGGAGATGTTGAAGGTATCCTTGCCATCGCCCCCTGTACCGCAGAGGTCTATTGGGTTGTAATCGCTAAGGTCAACAGCCCGGCATAGTTCCAAAAGGGCATCCCTAAAACCCTCCAGTTCCTCAATGGTAATGCTGCGCATCATGTAAACGGTCAAAAAGGCCGCAATCTGGCTGGTATTATAGTCGCCCTTGGCAATATTGACCAATATCCGCTTGGCGTCTCCCTTGGACAATAGTTCATGGTTAATGAGTCTGTTCAGCGTTTCTTTCATAGGCCCTACCTAACCTCCCCAAGGGAAGGAATCGGTCTCCGTAGTTAAGTTCATAAAATTCAAATCAACTGTTTCTATTTCATACTGGCACGTAGCGCATAGCCAACTCATGCCCATCTAAGGGGTTAGGGGGCCATGCAACCAATTCTCCAATAGGGTTTTTCCATGTGGTGTCAATACCGATTCTGGGTGGAATTGAACCGCCCTAACGTCATAGGTTTTGTGCCGGAGCGACATCACTTGTCCTGAACCATCAAACGAGGTGGCCTCCAAAGCATCCGGCAGGTCTGGGTGCACCACCCAAGAGTGGTAACGGCCCACTTCAATGGTCTTGGGCAGGCCCTTGAAAATGTAATCTTCCTGGGTAACCCCAATGGTAGTGGAGACCCCGTGGTAAACGGTGTCCAAATTCACCAATTGCCCTCCGTAAACTTCCCCTATCGC
>CAKZLG010000209.1 GCA_937125035.1 uncultured Maribacter sp.
ATTGGTTTTGATGCCAGTTTCTTCAATGACAAGTTAGAGCTCATACTGGATTGGTGGAAAAAGGATACGGATGATCTATTGTACCAATTGCCATTGGCCGGTGTTACTGGGAACTTTGCTTCTGCACCTGCAGTGAACATTGCCAGCATGTCCAATTCCGGTTTGGATTTTCAAATAATAGGTCGGGGTAATTTTACAGAGGATCTCTCTTTTGAGGCCACCTTCAATAGTTCCTTCTTGAAAAACGAAATTACCGCATTGGCTCCCGGATTGGATTTCTTTGATGGCCCGGCGTATAGAGGTATACAACCCACTAGAAACGCCATTAATCAACCGCTATCCTCGTTCTTTGGTTATGAGGTCATTGGATACTTCAATAGTGCCGAAGAAGTGGCCAATTCCCCTGCCCAAGATGGTAAGGGCTTGGGTCGTTTCCGCTATGCCGATGTGAATGGCGATGGGGCCATAACACCAGATGATAGGACGTTCATTGGTAGTCCGGTACCCGATTGGACGGGTGGTGCAACCCTTAATTTACGGTATAAGAACCTAGCTTTAGAAACTTTTTGGTTTGCTTCAGTGGGCAACGACATCTTCAACCAATCCAAATGGTTCACCGATTTCTTCGGTACCTTTGAAGGCTCTGCGAAAGGACAAGCAGCCAAGCGCTCTTGGACCCCAGAGTTGGGTAATAATGCCGCTGCCCCCATTTGGGAAAGCGCCACGAACCTCAGTACCAGTGGGGTGGCCAACTCTTGGTATGTGGAAGACGGATCCTATGTGCGCTTACAGCGTTTGGCCCTTTCCTATGATTTTACAGACCTTACGGAAAAATTGGGGCTAAGTAGATTCAGGTTGGGCGTATCTGCCAACAATATCTGGACGATCACCAACTACAGTGGTTTGGACCCAGGCATTGGTGGTGGTGCCGACACCAATTTTGGTATTGATGTGGGTAACTATCCTATAGCTCCCCAATATCTGTTTACCCTAGAAATGGGTATTTAACCTAACGTTATAGAATTGTGATAGTTATGTCTAAAATATATATTATCTTTAAACAAAAATAAACTATGAAAACTATGAATAAATTTAAAAAGACAGCCGTTGTTGCCATGTCGCTCCTCATTTTTGGCGTGTCATGTAACGATGAATTTTTAGAAGTGCTGCCCACTGGTTCCTTGGCAGATGCGCAAGTAGGGACGAAAGCGGGTATTGAAGGCCTATTGATTGGCACCTACGCGGCTTTAAATGGCGTTTTTGGAAACCGTTTTGAAGGGCCCAACCATTGGGTCACTGGGTCCATTATGGGCGGGGAGGCCAATAAGGGTACGGATGCTGGGGATTATTCCACCATTAACCCCGTTCAACGCTATGAGGCGGATCCTACCATTGGGGATTTTAATCAGTTGTGGAGAGGCCGTTTTGAAGGCGTAAGCAGGGCCAATGCCGTTTTAGCTGCGTTGGCGGTGGCCACGGATGTATCACCGGCCGATGCTGCACGTATCGCTGGGGAGGCCCGTCTTTTAAGAGGTCATTTTTACTTTGATCTTAAAAAGCACTTCAACAGCATACCCTTATTTGACGAAACGGTAGCTGCAGCTGACATTCCTTCTGTTCCCAACACTCCTGATGTTTGGGGCTTTATTGAGGCCGACTTTCAATTTGCCTTTGACAATCTCCCCGCTGAGAATGGTGCGGGAAGAGTCAACAAATGGGCCGCAGGGGCCTATTTGGCAAAAGCCTATCTCTATCAACAAAAATTTGGTGAGGCAAGGACGCTTTTTACCGAAGTGATCGAAGATGGGGTAACCTCCAACGGGTTAAGCTATGACCTATTGGACGATTATGCCCAGATTTTCAATGCTGAGAATGACAATCACGCGGAAGCGGTCATGGATGTAGAGTCTGCCAACAACACAGGTAACGTGCAGAACTCCAACGCTTTTGATGATTTGAACTACCCCTACAACACAGGCCCAGATGGTCCTGGTAACTGTTGTGGGTTCTTCCAGCCCAGCTTGCAATTGTCCAATACCTTTAGGACAGGTGCGGATGGGTTGCCATTATTGGATGGTTCTTATGATGATCCCGCCAATGAAGTGGACAACATCTACCGTCACGTTTTCACTGATGGTAACGATGAGGCTACCTTTGTGGAAGATCCAGACCCATTAGACCCTAGAATAGACCATTCCATTGGTAGAAAAGGGATTCCGTACTTGGATTGGATAGAACACCCAGGATCGGCTTGGATAAGGAGTTTTCCCTATGCCGGTCCCTATTCCCCTAAAAAGTACATCTATTACCGCTCTCAAGAGAACTCCTTTACTGATGGTAGTTCTTGGACCAGGGGCTATGCCACGATGAACTACACCATCATTCGTTTTGCGGATGTACTGTTGATGGCCGCCGAGGCCGAGATCGAAGCAGGTACTTTGGACAAGGCGTTGGAATATGTGAACAGGGTACGCGCAAGAGCTGCCAATTCAGAGCATTGGGTACAAGAGTATGATGGTAGTGGGCCAGCGGCCAATTACGTCATCTCAGAATACCCATCCTTCCCAGACCAAGCCTATGCAAGGACCGCAGTACGGTTAGAGCGTAAGTTAGAGCTTTCCGGTGAAGGGCACCGTTTCTTTGATTTGGTTCGTTGGGGCGTTGCCGCTGACGAGTTGAACGATTATCTATCCTATGAGTCGCAATATTTGGTGACTAAATTTGGGGGTGCCAGCTTTACTGCCGGAAAAAATGAGTACTATCCCATACCTCAGCCTCAAATAGACATTCAAGGTTCCGACGTTTTGACCCAAAATCCTGGTTACTAATACGGTTTACGTTTTTAAATAACGAAAAGGCTGCCAAATTTGGCAGCCTTTTTTTGTTTCTTTTTCAGGGTTAATGCATCTTTGTTTAAGTAATCCCATGCCCCTTAAATGAAATATTTCACATATAAAATAGCATTCCTCTTCTCCTTTTGGTTACTTCAAAGTTGTGGTCCTAATGGGAAGGAAACGCTGTTTACGGTAGTGCCAGCCTCCAGGTCTGGACTTGACTTCAATAATGCCCTTTTTGAGAATGATTCCATCAACATATTGGACAATGAATTTGTGTACAATGGCGCAGGGGTGGCCATTGCAGATGTGAACAATGATGGTTTGGATGATATTTTCCTCACCGGAAACCAAGTGGAGAACAGATTATTCTTGAACCACGGGAATCTGAAATTTAAGGATATCTCCCTGACCGCAGGAATCAAAAAACCCGATTCCCTTATGTGGTCCTCAGGCGTCTCCATTATTGACATCAATGCAGATGGCTACCAAGACATCTATATCTGTAATACCTTTAGAAAAGACAGTGCCCTACGCAAAAACCTTCTCTACATTAACCAAGGTATGGATGAAAAGGGTGTGCCCCGCTTTTTAGAACAGGCGAAAAAATACGGGGTGGATAATAGCACCTATTCCTCCCATGCCCAATTTTTTGATTATGACCTGGATGGGGATTTGGATTTGTTCATAGGCGTGAACAGGATCGAAGGCATCAACCCCAATCAATTTAGCCCACTTACAGATGATGGCAGTTCTCTGAGCAAAGATGTCCTGTATGAAAATGTCTTTGATGATGGCCTGCAAGAAATCCGTTTTGTGGATAGATCGGATAGGGCGGGTATCCGCTTTCACGGGTATAGCCACAGCACCTTGATCTACGACTTCAATGATGATGGGTGGCCAGATATTTATGTGGCCAATGATTTTCTGAGCAATGACCTGCTCTATTTCAATAATACAGATGGTACATTTACCAATAGTGCCGGTGAAGTGTTCAAGCATTTTAGCCTCTCCTCCATGGGCAGTGATATCACGGATGTGGACAATGATGGCCGTATGGACCTTTTCACCACAGAAATGCAGCCCTACTACAATAAAAGAAAAAAGCTCTTTCAGGGCCCCAGTAGCTACCAAAAAGAGATTTTCACCAGAAAATACCAATACGCCCATCAATACACCCGCAATACCCTACAACAGAACTTAGGGAAAAATCCGGAAACCAAGCTGCCCATTTTTGGTGATATTGGGATGTTTTCCGGGGTAAAGGAAACAGATTGGAGCTGGGCGCCCCTGTTTGTGGATGTTGACAATAATGGCTGGAAAGATCTTTTGATCACCAATGGCTTCCCCAAAGACGTAACCGATCGGGATTTTGGTGATTTCCGTGTTACGGCAAGCAAAATACTCACCAAGGAAAACCTCAT
>CAKZLG010000210.1 GCA_937125035.1 uncultured Maribacter sp.
CATCAACTGGCTTATGTGGGGGAGACGATTCCGCCTGAATTGAGTTCATACCTGCCGGTAAGGTTGATACGGCCGTTCGGTGCTACGTTCAGGTTCAGGGCGGCCTCCCCGGAAACCTCAAGATTGTCCCCCGTACGCTCATCAATAATGATATGGAAATCGGCATCTTCGGAGATTTCCAGGACCGTGGCCACATCAAACCCGGTCATTTCAGTTGAGGTTTCCTCTTGGTCCGTACGGGTCAAAATAGCATTTGGATGGTCCCGGTTCACAAAAACGACCACCCCGTTGCGCTCTTCCACATCCAGCTGGGTTTTGGGCACCACATACGTCATGTTCGTAACATCCCTAATGGCGAATCTACCTTTGACCACTGGTAGGGCCAGATCGCCCCCCATCGTCAAATCGGCATCAATACTGGCAATGCCGTAAAACAGCTCATTATCCTCCTTAGTGGAGTTCAGCAATTGAAATTTCGTGGTCTTCAAGCGCAAATCAAAAGAAGGATTCAGAAATGAATCCGTTAGGACCTCGCCATTCAGTGTAAAGTTGTTGCCATTGGCATCCGCAATTTGAAAATTGTCCAAATAGATGCCGTTCGTATCCAAATCCAACGTTTCACTGGTCAAGCTGAAGCCGGTATTCAATGTGGCCACTTTAAAGCGCACCCCTTCAAAGGCCAAAGTTCCTTCGTAATAAGGGTCATTGGTGGTGCCAGAAATTTCCACACGGCCCGTCAAATGCCCTTCGCCCTCCTTGATGGCGCCGTTGCTGAAACCTTGAATGGTCTTTGTGGAAATACGGTTCAGGTCTGCCATTAGATTCAATCTTGCACCCTTGGCAGCGGCAGCATAGCTCCCCGTAAGGTCCAAGTCCGTGCCCTTTTCCTTAAGCGATAGATTAAAATCATAAGCTCTTGGGCCTTGTGAGCTCGCTTTTAAGGACAGCTTGCCCAGGGCATTGCCCATGACCCGCCAGTCATGGATGTTAAAATCCGCTACTAGGCCCACGGCCGCAAAGGGGTTTTCTATGACCAGTTCCCCTCCCAAGACACCCGAGGTCAAGGCCTCATCTGAATTGAGTAAGCTGGCAAAGGTTTGTAGCCTAAACTGAGAGAACACCATACCAATATGCTCCTTTTCAGATAGCTTAAGGTCATTGCCAATGGTCAGTTCCTGCCCATTTTGGGACAGTCTTACCTTGTTGAGGGTGAGTTGGTCCCTGCCCCATACAATTTCATTCTCAGGGGGAATGCTCCAAGGTTGGCCATTTAACAGAAGTTCTTCGGGATTGATGTGTAGCAGGGTACGGTCTTCATCCAAAGTAAGCTCACCGGCAATGTGCATCAATTTTTTTTGGTCAGCGTACGCGCTGAAATCCAAAAGGAGTTCTTTGTTGTTCACGTAGCCTTCCAGTTCGGTTTTTTTGATATGGATGGGATCTGCGGTAAGTGCCGCAAAGCCTGCCGTAAAATTTAAATTGGTGGCGTCACCCTTTATTACAGCATTTAAGCTATCTATGGCAGCCCCCGCGTACATAACCGAGGGAATAGTGATTTCCCCGTTCAAATTTTGATTGGCGGCATCATAACTGGCAGTGATGCGGACGGTGTCCAGCCTATTGATGTCCCTCAAGAACACCTGGGTCATGATGGGGATGGGGCTCAGTTCCAAGTTCATCTCCACTGCCACCGCCTCTTGCTGGGACAACGGCTCTTCCACAGCATTGAAATAGCTTTTAAACTGTCTGGTCAAGGCCGTTCCTATGGCTTTTGGCGCGGCATTAGAGGTTAGGTTGCCCTTGAGAAAATCACTGTTTACACGGATCTGGGTGCGCAGGGTATCTATCTGGGCATCAAAGTCCAATTCCCCCATTTGGTATTGCTCACGGTCATATACGGCTATACCGTTCTCCACATGAACGGAGAGGGCATAGTCTTTAGGATTTCCATTGTACTCGGCCGTTAATTCAAGTGCTGCTTTGATATTTTCCTGAGTGATGCCCAAAGCAAGCAGGTCTGCTCCAATAACGTTCAATCGTAAGGATAGGGCCGAAGATATGCTGTCCAACTCCACTTGGGCCTGTGCGGTTAGGTTCAGATTATAGTCCTCAAAGGCAAGATGCAGATCGCCTTTTCCGTTTTTGACATCCCCCTGTAGTTCCAAGGCGGAAAAATCATACCCACTGTAAAGAAACCGGTCTACCTGGGCCGTGATGTTGGCATCAAGGTCGTTCAATGAACTACCATTGGCTTCGAAATCCATGGTCAGGGATACAGGCCCCCATTGCTCATTGTTCAATAGTTGGTCCAAGGGCAGGTCTTTTGCGGACATTTGACCGTTGAGTGCCGTCTCCTGGCCATTTTTAAATTGGCCTTTAAGGGCAACATGGCCTTGTGGTAGCTGCGCAGTGATGTCGGCATTGAGGTCATTGGGACTGCCGGCCACGCTTCCGCTGAGCACCACGGTTCGTGGCAGGGAAATGCCCAAATCCTTTTCCGTAATGAAGGCGTTTACATCATCTTGCACCGTGGCCATTTTAATGTTGTTGAATTGGAAGGCCAAGGCCTCTGGCCTAATGAGTTCTTGTACGGTGCCTGTGGCGTGTAAAGCGGTTTCTTCGCCCCATTGTAGTTCCAGCTCGTTCACGGCCAGGTCCGCAAGCTGCCCGGTCATATCCACCTGCCCCATAATGGGTTTTTGGGCCAATTTTTTGAGGTAGTCGTTCTCCGCCAAGGTGGGCTGGAATGGAAAAATTTCCGCAAGCGCTATCTTCATATCCTTCAGTTGTAGGTCCACTGTGCCATTACCCGGACGGTTTAGGAAATCCTGTAAAGAGGCATAGCGGACCTCCAAAGAACCGGAAAGGCTACTTTTGGGAGTCCTGATATTCATGGATTGAATGCTGGTCTTTTCATCGGTCATCATCCCATGTAGGGCCAGTTGGCGCAGCGAGAGACCATTGGCCTCTTTAAAGGAGAGGGCTTCAACAGTAAAATGGGCCTTTTTGGGTTGGTACTTCATATCCCTCGCGCTGAGGTGGATGTGTGATAGCGCTATGGCATTGGGGTCTAGGATGACCATCTCATTGGGCTCGTTCTTCCCCGCCGTATAACGTAGGCCATTGTTTTCCAAAGCTATGGATGCCACATTCAGCGTATACTCTGGCCAGCGGAACGGTGGGGAGGTTTCCAGTGGGTTCGTGGTGTCCGTTTCCCTTGGCGCGGGCACCTCCAAGTGCACCTTACTGTTCTTAAGGACGACGGACCTTACCTCTATCTTTTGTTTGGAAAGATCGGCAGCCGGAAGGGCCAGGGCAAAATCGCCAATATCTACCGAGGCCGATGTACTATCTGGTGGTACGTCATAGCGAATCTTCAGTTGGGTCACCTGCATATCATCCACAGATAAATAGGGCAGTGGTGTATTGTTGTCAGTTTCTTTTGGGAGTGGTTTTGTCTGTTTATAGCTGATCCTGGTTTTGGCCAAAGAAAAGGAGGCCAGTGAAAAGCGCAGGGCCTCTAGATCCATCTCCTCTGTCCTGGCCGTTAGCTCGCCCAGGTCCAAGCTACCTTCAATACCCAAAAGGGCATCACTGTAGGTCACGTTGAAATCTTCAAGGGACATGGTCCCCAACTGAACCTCCATGGGCTCTGAAGAGGTTGTGGTCGCGTTGGGGTCCGTGGGGGCAAGGGTATCCACTAAAAAAGTAAAGTTAAAGGCCTCTTGCCCTTCTCGTCTGACCACATGGGCGGTCAGCCCTTTCCACTCCAAATTATTGATTTTCAGTGTATTTCCCCAGATTATCGGGCCAATGGGCACATTGGCCTCCAAGGAACGGGAATGCACCAGGGTATCACCCTTTTTATCTTCCAGATAGAGGCCCTCTAAAACCAGGTTTCCAGAAAAGGAAAGGAAGAGTTTGTCAATGGCAACAGTCGTATTCGTTTTTCCGGAGATATAATCCACGACCTTTGAAACGATGATGTCCTGTCCCCACGGACTTCGTATAAAAAGCACTACCAAAAGCAGGAAAAGTAGAAGAGCGCCAAAAAACCGTGCCAGCCGGCGTAACCATACGTACTTTTTTTTGTTTCCCTTCATACAGGATAAAGGTCAATATTAAAATTGATAGAGACGAACGCGTACGGCGCCATTATTAACTTGCTCCGTAAAATTAAGAGCGCAAAGGACAGTGCAGCGGATACGGT
The DNA here is from genome assembly GCA_937125035.1 of uncultured Maribacter sp. GTDB lineage: Bacteria > Bacteroidota > Bacteroidia > Flavobacteriales > Flavobacteriaceae > Maribacter. Next base: position 4,211 of record CAKZLG010000210.1, read on the forward strand.
GGGCCTACCATAATGGCCTGTACTTGTAATCTATCATAAACTAGGTCCAGTTCAATTAAACCAAAGAGATGTCATTACGAGAGGAAAAAAGACGTAAAAGGAAAGTATATGGTTATTTTATTGTGGTTATCATGATGCTCATTCTCATTTCCGCGGTGGTCCTACAGTTCAAAGGGTAGAAAGGCGAACCTCCCAACAGCGTAAGACAGGTTGAATGGGGTACCCTCCTTGGCCTAAGGAATCATGTTGAAGGGCTACACACCTAGGGGTCAGATTATTTGAACAGTACAGTTTGATGAATCAAATAAAAAATAAACACTCTTCCGTTGAGATGGGTTGTCCTCTGTTGCACTGGTAATGGTACCTAAAGCATCAACGCCCCATCTTTTTATCCCTTGCATTTAAGGTTGTACCATAAGTTTTACCCATTAAGGTCTGTTTTCTTCCATGGCGGCTAAACAAAGTATCTCCAGGGTATTGGGGTATTCCATGGCTAAGGCCGGGGTGGATATTTTCACCAAATGGATGGCCCAAGAACTCGCCAGTAAACATGGGGACAAAATAAGGATAAACACCATAGCCCCTGGTTTTTTTATAGGAAACCAAAACAGAAGGCTTCTCACAAATGAAGATGGCTCTTATACACCACGGGGCCAAAGTATTCTTAACAATACCCCAATGAAACGTTTTGGGGACGTTACGGAATTAAATGGTTTGATCCATTATCTTTTAACAGATGCCTCTAAATTTGTGACAGGTAGTATTTTTAATGTGGATGGAGGTTTTAGTTCGTATTCGGGTGTATAGTGCCTAGTGGCTTCTTCTACTGTTTTGGAGGATACACCCCATACTATCTTTTTGTCATTGGTGAAATAGTAAGGATGGTAATTACACGGATAAAGCGTATTTTCATCCCTGCATTAGGGCGTATTAGATATAGGTAATAAGACAAATGAAGAATCTGAAGAAGACATTTCGGTGGTTTGGACCCGATTTTGGTGTGTCGCTAGCGGAGATACGGCAATTGGGCGTAGCCGGCATAGTGGCTGCCTGCCAAGATGTGCCGCTAGGGGAGGTGTGGCCAGAAGAAGCCATTAGGGCGCTAAAATCCACCATTGAGGCGCATGATATGGAATGGTCTGTTGTGGAGAGTGTAAATGTGCATACGGCCATCAAATATGGTTTGCCGGAGAGAGATGTCTACATAGCCAACTATATCCAGACCTTGCATAATTTGGCAAAAAATGACATTTACAATGTCTGTTATAATTTTATGCAGTTGATAGATTGGACACGCACCGATCTTGATTATATCTTGCCAACCGGGGCTTCGGCGCTACGCTACAGTCCAATTTCTGCGGCAGCCTTTGACCTTTTTATCTTGGAGAGAAAAGAGGCCCAAGCTTCCTATACAAAAGACCTATATCACCAGGCCAAAACCTATTTTGAAGCTATGTCCAAGGCGGAAAAAGATACCTTGAAGTCGGCTATATTGGCTGGTATGCCGGGTTCCAAAAAGGCCATAGATTTAAATGATTTCAAGAACAACCATGCCACCGTGTTAAATATAAGCAAAGAACAATTGCAAGAGAACCTGTCCTATTTCTTGAACGCGGTAGTCCCAGAGGCCGAAAAACTGGGTGTTCGCATGGCCATTCATCCAGACGATCCGCCCTTTTCGGTATTTGGGGTGCCCCGTATCGCTTCCAATTATGATGATATTCGGTTTTTGTTGGAATGTTGTCCTTCCCCCAGTAATGGTTTGACCTTTTGCTCTGGTTCTTTGGGGGCCTCTGAAAACAATAATCTGGTGAAGATCATTGAGGATTTTGGGGACAAGATCCATTTCATTCACCTAAGAAACGTTGCTCGTTCACAGGATGGCAGTTTTTACGAGGCAGACCATCTTAGCGGTTCCGTGCCCATGGAAAAGGTCATGAAGGCCATAGTACAGCAACAAAAAATGCGCCATTCCACTCAAAAAGGAATTGTGGACATCCCTATGCGGCCAGACCACGGTCATGTTTTGTTGGATGATAAGAACCGCCAACATGAATTTTATTCAGGCTATTCCCTCATAGGAAGGGCCATGGGCCTTGCCCAACTCTCAGGGTTGGAGATGGGCGTACGGGAAAGCTTGGTACTATAATACAGATGTAAATTTTATTTAGAACATGTTCAACATCGCTTTAAAAAGAAGAAGTCACATGATCCTTTGGGTGGGCACGTTCCTCTTGCTGAATGCCTGTGCATTGGAAGGCAATACAAAGGTGCTTTATTTTGCCCATTCCCTTCCCATTACCCACCCAGTGCATAGGGCCATTTTGGACATGAAGGAAGCCCTGGCACAAAAATCGGATGGGCAATTGCAGATAAAGGTGTTTCCGGATGGCCAATTGGGCACCGAGCGCGAAGTGCTGGAACTTTTGCAAATAGGGAGTATTTCCATGACCAAAGTAAGTGCCGCGTCCCTCTCCAATTTTGCGCCGGACTATCAGGTGACCAGCATTCCCTATTTGTTCCGGGATAGCGAGCATCTGTTCAGGGTTTTGGAAGGTGAGGTGGGGCAGGAGCTTTTAATGAGCAGTACGGAATATCTACTTCGCGGGCTTTGTTTCTATGATGCCGGAGCCCGTAGTTTTTATGCGAAGAACAACCAGATAGAAAGCCCTGAAGACCTGGATGGGATGAAGATAAGGACCATGAACGATGAGATGTCGGTTGACATGGTCAATACCCTTGGCGGATCAGCCACTCCTATGGCCTATGGCGAGCTCTACACCGCCCTACAACAGAATGTGGTGGACGGTGCAGAGAACAATATCCCCTCTTTTGTTACGTCCAACCACTATGAGGTCTGTAAGTATTATACGTTTGATGAGCATACCATGGTGCCGGATGTTGTGGTCATTGGCACCCGTTTTTGGGACACCTTAAACGAAAAAGAAAAGGAATGGCTGCAGGAAGCGGCCAATGAAAGTGTGACGAAACAAAAACAATATTGGAAGGAAACGGTGGCGGAGAACATGGAGGTCTTGAAAGCGGCTCAAGTACATTTCCTATATCCGGACAAGAGCAAATTTTCGGAGAAGACCGCTCCGTTGTTGGACAAAATGATGCAGGACGAAAAAATGAAAGCGGTAATTGAAAAAATACGGTCAGAATAATGCAAAAAATGTACACTTTACTGAATAAAAGCATCGAGGGCCTCTTGGTGGCCATCTTTGGACTGCTCGTGATCGATGTGGTATGGCAGGTCGTCTCCAGATATATTGTGGGACAGTCCAGTTCCTTCACGGAAGAATTTGCACGCTTTTCACTTATTTGGCTCACTGTGTTGGGTGCGGCCTACATCAATGGGCAACAAGAAGGGCATCTTGCCATGGATTTTTTACTCACCAAATTACCGGAAGCCAAACGAAAAGGAAGACAAAAGGTCATCCAAGTGGCCATGGCCCTCTTCGCCTTGGTGGTCATGGTCATAGGTGGGGGCAATTTGGTCTATACCACGCTCAGCTTGGGCCAAACCTCCTCTGCCCTGCACGTGCCCTTGGGCTATGTGTATGCCATTGTGCCCTTGAGCGGACTTATTATCATTTTCTTTTCTTGGTACAACTTTAAAAAATTAAACGCATAACCAATGAGTATAGAACTTATAAGTGTTTTGGTCCTTTTCATAAGTTTTGCTGTCTTGTTGCTTTATGGTGTTCCAGTAGCGTACTCCATAGGCATATCAACCACCCTGGTGCTCGTTATCAACATGGCCTTTATGCCCTCCGTAACCACGGTGGGCCAGCGCATGACCACGGGCATAGATAATTTTGCCCTTTTGGCCATTCCTTTTTTTATCTTGGCCGGGGAGCTCATGAACCGTGGGGGTGTGGCCAATAGGCTCATTGCCCTTGCCAAATCACTCATAGGAAGTCTTCCCGGCGGGTTGGCCTATGTGAACATCATTTCCGCCATGCTGTTCGGGGCCATTTCAGGATCGGCCATTGCAGCGGCATCCGCCATTGGCAGTACCTTGACGGATAAGATGGAAAAGGAGGGATATCCACGGGAATTCAGTGCCGCCGTGAACATCAGTTCTTCTACCACGGGCCTTTTGATACCTCCCAGTAATGTTCTGATTATTTTTGCGCTCGCCAGTGGGGGCACGGCATCAGTGGCGGCCCTTTTTGTAGCGGGCTATCTGCCCGGTATTCTGGTAGGTCTTGTTCTTATGCTGATGGTGTACATTTACGCAAGGAAGAAAAAATTGCCCAAAGCGGATAGGGTAGGCTTCAGGCAACTTTTAAGGGATTTTAGGGCGGCCTTCCTTAGCCTCACCTTATTGATCATTGTAGTAGGGGGCATCGTGGCCGGAATTTTTCCCGCTACGGAGGCCGCGGCCATAGCAGTGGTATATGCTGCTTTCTTGGGTTTTTTATACAAAGAACTTCGCTTGTCCCATGTAAAGGGAATATTATTGAAAAGTGCCAAGACCACGGCCATCGTTATGTTTCTGATCGCTACTTCTATGGCCATGTCGTGGGTTTTTTCCTTTGAGGGCATACCTCAAATGCTCACAGGGCTCTTGGTGGATTCCGTAAGCAACCCTATTGTGATTTTCTTACTGATTAACCTCATATTATTGATCGTGGGAACCTTTATGGATATGACCCCGGCCGTTCTCATTTTCACTCCCATTTTTCTTCCCGTGGCCATGGCATTGGGCATGCATCCCGTGCAGTTTGGTATGGTCATTGTCCTCAATTTATGTATTGGGATTTGTACACCTCCCGTGGGCACTTTGTTGTTCGTGGGCAGTGGTGTGGCCCAAGTGCCTGTGGCCAAGGTCATTAAACCATTATTGCCCTTGTTGTTGGCCATGGTTTTTGTATTGTTTTTGATCACTTATTTTTCAGGGATATCATTGTGGTTGCCCCAATTTTTTGGGCTGATCGATTAAAACCCACAAGTGCACTGCGCACTGTAACAACTTTATTCTTCATGAGGATTGTGTTTTTCCCCTTAATTGTCGCCATTATTTTTTTCTGTGCTTGTGAACCTTCCTATAAGGAGACCAAGATTCCTTTGGATTCCTATAAGATAGAACAGGGCTTTCAATTGGAGGTGCTTGCCTCGGAACCGCTTCTAAAAGCCCCAGTGGCAATGGATTTTGATGATCGTGGTAGGATGTGGGTGGCGCAGATGCCGGGCTACATGAATGATATGCAGGGTTCGGATGAAGATAAACCTGTGGGAAGCATACGCATCTTGGAAGATTTGGATGGGGATGGTATTACGGACCATGCCAAGGTCTTTTTGGACAGTTTGGTCATGCCCAGGGCGCTGGCCCATGTCTATGGTGGGCTCTTGTATGCGGAACCTCCCAATCTGTGGTTTGCGGAGATTGAAAAGGACAGGCCCGTGAACCGGGTATTGGTGGATTCCATCTATGCCGCAGTGGGCAATCCGGAGCACCAGCCCAACGGATTGCTTATGAATGTGGACAATTGGATCTATAGTGCAAAGTCCAACTTTAGGTACAGAAGACATAAGGGTACATGGCTGAAGGAGCCTACTACCTTTAGGGGCCAATGGGGCATTGCCCAAGATGATTTCGGTAGGTTGTATTACAATGATAATTCCAGGCTTTTATTGGGCGATTTTGTGCTTCCCAATACCGTCATCAATAATCCGTACCACTTGCCCAAGGCTAGTGTGGACCGTTTATTGACCAAAGACCAAAGGGTGTATCCTCTACACGCCACCATGGTGAACCGGGGCTATGCGGAAGGGGTTCTGAACGCGGACAGCATCTTGGTCGCCACCACGGCTGCCTGTAGCCCATTGGTGTACAGAGGAGGCCAATTTCCACCTAATTATGCGGGAAACGTTTTTGTTTGTCTTCCCGAAGCAAATGCTGTTAAGCGAATGGTATTGAACTTTACGGGAGATGCCACCTTGGCCGAGCATGCATGGAAGGGAAAGGAGTTCTTGGCTGCTACGGATGAGGGTTTTAGGCCGGTAGCTCTCAGAAATGGGCCAGACGGAAGCCTTTACATCGTGGATATGCATAGGGGCATGATAGGCCACCATGCCTACTTGAGCCCTTATTTAAAGGAAAAAAACAAGGTCGTCCGTTTGGATACCCTTGTGGATTATGGCCGTATTTTGAGAGTGAAAGCAAATGCGGCCAAGCCCATATCCCTGCCCGATATTGATAGGCTTTCCCCTAACGACTGGATAGCCCTCTTGTCCAGTGAAAATGGTTGGCTTCGCGATCGCGCCCTGCAGCTTTTGATACATAATGCCCCTCAGGGTTACACTGCTGAAGTAACAATGGCCGCCCTTGACCCCTCTAATGGCATGGGGCAAATCCATGCCCTCTATGTGTTGGAAGCGTGGGAGGCACTTTCTTTGGATGTACTTGCCCAACTCATGGAGAAAGGGGGCGTGGAAGTGGCCTCGCATGCCTTGGTACTTTCCAAACACTTTTTAGACAACGGGAACCTTACCGAAGTCCTAGCCACCTTTAAAAAGGTCTTGGCCAGAAATTCACTGATGTTGGATGTCTACTTAAGCAGTGTTTTAGGCCATGGGATGGCCTTGGATGCACAGCGCTTTACACCCCTTATGGCACAAGTAACGGCAAGGCACCCCCAAAACAAGGTGGTAATGGATGGATTAATGAGCGGTCTGGGAGGTATGGATCTCAGTGATACGTTACAATTGGCCTCCATGGTTGAGCCCCTTGAAAGAAGCATGGTCAATAGGCAAAATGGAAAAATGAACCCTATTTATTCACGCCAATCCTTGAACGAGGACAACAGGACCAGTGGTGCCAAATTGTTCCACCAAATCTGTGCCTCGTGCCATGGCGTAAATGGTGGGGGCATTGATGGGCTGGCCCCTCCGCTCATGAACTCGGAATATGTGGCCAATACAGAGCAGTTGGCCTTGATCTTGTTGCATGGCCTCGTAGGCCCCATTCACGTTAACGGGGAGGCATATGACCTCAATTTGGCCATGCCAGGGCTCATTAGAAATGAAAACATATCCGATAAGGATATTGCGGACATCATTTCCTACGTTACCAATGCCTTTTCCGATGTGCCTAAAACCTTGTCCGAAGAACGCATTCAAGTACTCAGGACCGTAAAGTCGTCCACAGGAATGGAATATACGGAGCAAGAGTTGAGAAATGTTCAAGTGGCTGAAAAGCATCACGCCTCAAAATAGCTGCTAGTTAAGCATTCATGAAATCCAAAATTCCAAGGCCCCGTGGGGCACTTGCCGCAACTTTAGAAAAAGGGCAGTTTACATTCGGCGGTTACCTACGCTATCTTCTCTTGCGGTCAAATGAATTTTTATTAGTACGAGTCTCAATTTCCATTAAAAAAGACCATGACCCCAATGACAATGGCCACGACCACGATGGAAATGGTAATATCCAACCCATTGTAGCTCGATTTGTTTTTTGCCTTTTCCTCTGCGGTAATGGTACCAAAGGTGAGGTTTACCACCTTTTCTGCGGATGGGGCAGGGGTAAGCAGACTTACCGTTACAGCGAATAGGATACAAAATAGAAAAAACCAAGCCCCGAAGGTGAGGAAGTTCATACTTCCCATGGCGTAAAGGAAACCATCTGGATCCAAAGAGGTTTTGATGAGTTCCAAAACAATTCGTATCGCTGCTATGACAATGCCCACCACTAAGGTGGCGAAGGCCCCATGGGCGTTGATCCTTTTGTGGAAGATACCTAAAAGGAAAACGGCCGTAATGGGCGGGGCAATATAGGACTGTACACTCTGGAGGTATTCATACAACACCCCTGATATATTGGACATGATGGGAATCCAGATAATACCAATGACCACAACAATCACTGTGGCAATTTGGCCAGTGCGAACCAATTTTTTTTCAGGGGTATTGGGTCTTAGTTTTTTATAGATATCCACTGTGAATAAAGTAGAACAGGAATTGAATACAGAGGCCAAGGAACTCATGAGGGCCGCCAGAAGTCCCGCGGCCACTAAGCCCCTAAGTCCGGAGGGCAATAAGTTGCTCATCAATACGGGAAAGGCCTCATCTGGCGAGTCCCAATGCAGTTCCCCGCGCATCTTCAAGGTCAGGGCAATGACCCCTGGTATAAGAAACAGGAATACGGGCATTAATTTCATTACGGCACCAAAAATAGTGCCCCGTCTTCCTTCCTTGATGTTTTTTGCGGTCAAGGCCCTTTGTACAATATACTGGTCCGTGCACCAATACCAAATACCTACAATGGTACTGGAAATGACCAAAGAGGGCCATGGGAAGTCCGGGTCGGTCCTTGGGCGCCACATATTAAGGTATTCTGGCGTAATGGTCTCCACCATACTGCTCCAACCGCCCACTTTGTCCAGGCCAATGTAGGTAAGCACTCCGGCGCCAAGGACAAGAAGCACGGCCTGTAAGGTCTCTGTGTAGACCACGGCGCGCATGCCTCCCAAAACGGTGTACAGGCCCGTTAGGATGACCGTGGCAATGGCTCCGGTCCAAAAATCGATTCCCAAGAGGGCGGAAACCACCACCCCACCGGCGTAAATGGTCACGGATATCTTGGTGAGCACATAGGCCACAATGGAAAAGATGGAAAGTACCCACCTAGATCGGGCGTCAAAGCGCTTTTCCAAAAATTCGGGCATGGTAAACACCCCGCTACGGGCATAAAAGGGCAAAAAGACCCAACCTAATATCAACACGATCCACGCATGTATTTCATAGATGAGCATGGGCAGTTTGTCACTGGCGCCCGCACCGGCAAGGCCCACCACATGTTCCGATCCTATGTTGGAAGCAAAGATGGAAGCGCCCACCACAAACCAGCCAATATTGCGGCCTGCCAAAAAGTAGTCTTCCGTATTGTCTTCCTTCTTTCGGATCACCCACACTGCAATACCCAAAAGGACAAGGAAATAGAGGCCAATACTGATCCAGTCTAACGTATCCAGTGTTTTCATTAGAGGTTGGTTTTAGTTGGTGGTAAAGGTAAATGTGGTGGTGGTGGTATACGTTTCTCCCGGTTGTAGGGTGACCGAAGGAAAAGAAGGCTGGTTGGGCGAATCCGGGTAGTGTTGGGTCTCCAAACAGAGACCACTCCTTTTTTGGTAGGTGCCGCCCCCGGGAATGGGCAGGTTACCACCCAAGAAATTGCCTGTGTAGAATTGGACCCCGGGCTCCGTGGTGGCGACCTCCATGACCCTGCCGGATGCTGGATGCTCCAAAACGGCGGCCTTACGCAGACCTTGGCCCTGATCGTTCAGGACCCAATTGTGGTCATACCCGCCCCCCTTTTTAATTTGTTCATGGTCTGCATCAATATCCTGGCCTACGGGTTTTGGTGATGTGAAATCAAAAGGGGTGCCACTTACCGGGGTAAGTTCTCCAGTGGGAATCAAATTATCATCAACGGGTACCAATTGATCTGCATTGATTTCAAGGACATGATCGGTAATGTCTTCTGAGAAATTGCCAGAGAGGTTAAAATAGGCATGTTGCGTAAGGTTGACAATGGTGGGCTTGTCCGTAGTGGCTTCATAGTCCACCTTAAGGGTGTTGTCTGCGGTAAGCGTATAGGTGACCGCTGTTTGTAGGTTCCCAGGAAAGCCCTCTTCCATATCCTTGCTCAGATAGCCAATTTTTAGACGTGCCTCTTCGTCCCCTTGGCTGGTTTCGATTACCTTCCATACCACTTTGTCAAACCCTTTAATGCCGCCGTGCAAGCTGTTAGGGCCGTTATTAGCGGCCAGTTCATAGGTGGTGCCCTCTAGATCAAATTGAGCATTGGCGATCCTATTGCCATAGCGGCCCACGAGAGCACCAAAGAAAGGGTTGTTCTGTTCATAGAGTTCCAAACGATCAAAGCCAAGGGTCACATTCTCAAAATTTCCAGTTTTGTCAGGAACGGAAATATTTGTGATGCGGCCCCCATACGTAATGATGTCCACTTGCATGCCATTGGTGTTTTTAAGGGTAAAGCGTTCCACTTTTTCACCATTTGTGGTGGTGCCGTAGGCGCTTTGGGTCACTGTAACCATCGTGCTTTCTTCCATGGTTTCTTTGGTGTTTTCTTTTTTGGGTGCTTCCTTACAATTATAGAGTCCTGCTGCCATGGCCAAGCACAAAAGTAGCACCCTTCTTTTTTTTGAGGTATCCATTGGTTGTTGTTTAGATGTTTTCAAAGCTTTGCGATGTCAATATACTTTTTTATTTACTCTTGGGATTTATTGAGCCCCTACAATTTCAACACAGATGGACCATGTAATTATCTACCGTGCTGAAAAAGTTGGAAGTAAGCCTCATTGGCGTTAATGGTATCTTTGAAATTCCGAATGTTGGTTGCTTTATCAATCACCAATAGTTCAATACCGGCCATATCGGCGAAATCTTCCATGAATTCTGTGGTTATGGCCCGGCTGTATACCGTGTGATGGGCTCCCCCGGCCAAAATCCATGCAGTGGCCGCGGTTTCCAAATCGGGTTTGGCATCCCACAGCACCCTTGCCACGGGCAGTTTGGGCAGGTCGCCCATGGGTTTTACCGCTTCCACTTCATTTACGATCAAGCGAAACCGGTTCCCCATATCCACCAACGAGGCATTGATGGCCGGTCCTGCCGGGGAATTGAATACCAAGCGCGCCGGATCTTGCTTGCCACCAATGCCCAAGGGATGTACTTCACAAGTAGGTCTTCCATCTGCAATGGATGGGCAGATCTCCAACATATGGGAGCCCATGACATAGGCTTTTTCCGGGGTAAAATGATAGGTGTAGTCTTCCATAAAGGAAGTGCCCCCTTCTAGGCCTACCGCCATGACCTTCAATGCCCGGACCATGGCTGCGGTTTTCCAGTCCCCTTCCCCGCCAAAACCGTACCCATCTGCCATTAGGCGCTGCGCGGCTATCCCGGGCAATTGTTTTAGCTCCCCTAGGTTTTCAAATGTATCCGTAAAGGCATGAAAGCCCCCTTCCTCCAAAAATCCACGCAGTCCCAGTTCGATCTTAGCGGCATCCACTAGGGAACTTCGCTGATTTCCGCCTTCTTTCAAGGAAGCGGACAATGTGTACATTTCTTCGTATTCCCGCAACAGATGATTCAGATCCTGATCGCTGATGTTATGTATGTGTGCCATTACATCAGAAGAATCATAGCCATTCACGGAAAAGCCAAAACGCATTTGGGCCTCTACTTTGTCTCCTTCGGTTACGGCCACTTCGCGCATGTTGTCCCCAATTCGTGCCACTTTAAGGTTTTGAAGGTCATCCCATCCTAAGGCCACCCTGGTCCAATTGCCTAATTTTTGTTGCATCCTTTCAGATTGCCAATGCCCCACTACCACCTTTCGTTTTTTGCGCATTCGGCTCATCATAAAACCAAATTCCCGATCGCCATGGGCAGATTGGTTGAGGTTCATGAAATCCATATCTATGGTATTCCATGGCACGGCAGCATTGAATTGCGTATGCAGATGGCACAAAGGCTTGGTGAGTATGCTAAGGCCTTTTATCCACATTTTGGCGGGGGAGAAGGTATGCATCCAAGTGATGATGCCAATACAGTTTTTGTCCGCGCTGGCGGCCTGGCACGTATCTGTAATCTCACTTGGGGTCTTTACCGTAGGTTTATAGACCAGTTTTACGGGAACCTGACCAGAGGCGTTCAATCCTTTCACCATTTCTTGGGCGTTGGCCGCCACTTGGTTCAGCGTTTCCTCCCCGTACAGGTGTTGGCTCCCGGTAAGGAACCATACTTCTTTTGCAGCAATATCAATCTTCATGTAGTTGTTTTTAATTATTGTCCGTAGTAGGCATCCTTGCCATGCTTGCGTTCGTAGTGTTTTTTAATGAGGGAATCTTTCAACCTTGGTGCACTGGGATTGATCTGTAAAGTAAGATAGGCCATATGGGCAACGGTTTCCAACACCTTACTGTTGTAGACCGCCTTGGCCGCGGTCTTACCCCATGCGAACGGGCCATGGTTGCCCAGTAACACCATTTCCACTTCTTTGGGTGAAAGTCCACGCTCCTTAAAGCAATCTATGATCTGAATGCCGGTATTGTGCTCATAATCACCTTCAATAAGGGCATCTCCCATGGGGGATGCGCAAGGAATGTCTGCCGTAAGATGATCGGCATGTGTTGTCCCGAAAATGGGGATGTCCCGTTGTGCTTGCGCCCAGGCTACGGAATACGTAGCGTGGGTATGGGCAATTCCACCAATGTGGTCCCAATTTTTATACAGAAAGGCATGGGTCTTTGTATCTGATGACGGTCTCAGGGTCCCTTCAATGATGGTGTTGTCATAATCTAAAATGACCATATCCTCTGGTCTTAATTTTTCATAGGCCACTCCACTGGGCTTAATGGCAAAGACCTTATTGTTCCTATCCACAGCACTTACATTACCAAAGGTATAGATGACCAAGCCTAAGTCGTTTAGGGCTATGTTGGCCTCAAAACATTCGTGTTTGAGCGCTTCGTATTTTGAACTCATTGCTTACTTTTTTTTAGTGAACCTTCCATGAAATTTCCCAATTGGGTATAGTCATCCATTAAACGGCCGTAGGTTTCAACAGCCTCTTTTTGCGGCTGGTATTCCGCCTCAAAATCGCTCCCCATGCATTTGCTGGCGGCAATTACGTTGGGATATAGGCCCGCTGCCACGGCAGCATAAATGGCGGCGCCCAAGGCCGGGGCCTGATCGGATGCGGCCACTTTAATGGGCATATTCATGACGTTGGCAAGGGTTTGTATGATAAAGGGCGATTTCCTTGCTACACCGCCAATACCGATCACGGATTCAATCTTTACGCCTTCTTCTTGGAAACGGTCCGCTATCTTTTTGGAACCAAAACACATGGCATTGACCAATGCCTTGAAGATATGGGGGGCCTTACTGCCCAAGGATAAATTGGAAATGGCACTTTTTAAATTTTGATCGGCATCGGGTGTTCTTCTGCCGTTCACCCAATCCAAGGCCGTAGGAATACTTTCCGATAGAGGAATGGCCGCGGCGGCATCTGAAAGTTTTCCGATGAAATCCAGCTCGATCTCGTTTTTTAAATCCTTTTTCTGTTCTTCCGATAAAATATCGGAGGTCATGACCAGATGGTCCACGGGCCAGGAAAGCACATCCTTGAACCAAGCGAGCAAATCGCCGAAGGCAGACTGCCCTGCCTCCAAACCGACCAGCCCTGGAATGACGGAACCATCTACCTGTCCACAGATTCCCTTTATGGTGTTTCCCCCAATTTCGGCAGGTGTCGCCACCATGATATCACAAGTGGAAGTGCCCATGACGCGCACCAAGGCCTTTTCATCTATTTTGGCGCCTACCGCGCCTGCATGCGCATCAAAGGTGCCCACGGCCACCACTGTTGCCGTGGTAAGGCCCAATTTTTTGGCCCATTCCTTGCTTAACTGTCCGGCCACCTGATCGGACGTGTAGGTTTCCTTGTAGAGATGGTCCCGTAGGGTACCCAAAGAGGAATGAAGCTTTTCCAAAAACTCCTTGGGGGGGAGACCGCCCCAGCTTTCGTGCCACATCGCCTTATGACCGGCCGCGCACCTACTACGCTTAAAAGTGGCCAAGTGCTTATCCTCAATAAGGAGATAGGTCATGAGGTCACAATGCTCCATCCAAGTATGGGCCTTATTTTTCACCTGCTCGTCCTCTTTGAGGATGTGGGCTATTTTGGCCCAAAACCATTCCGAAGAATAGATTCCTCCCACATATTTGGTAAAGTCCTCACCGCCCCACGTAGCGCCAAGTTCATTGATCTGTTCCGCTTCCTTTATGGCCGTGTGGTCTTTCCAGAGGACCATCATGGCATTGGGGTTCTCCGTAAAACCATCCACCAACGCCAAGGGCGTACCGTCTTTGGCCAAGGGAACAGGGGAGGAGCCCGTGGTATCTATACAGATGCCCTTTACGAGTTCCGGGGCCACACCGCTTTTGGCCATCACCGTTTTTATGGTGTGCTCCAGTCCTTCAATATGGTCTAATGGGTGCTGTCTGAATTGGTTCTTGGCGGCATCACAGTATTTTCCTTCTTTCCATCTTTGGTACCAGTGTACTTCCGCTGCAATTTCCTTTCCGTTGCACGTGTTGATCAATACCGCTCTTACCGAGTCCGTTCCATAATCCAATCCTATAACAAAGGCATCCATTTCTTTCTATTTGAGGCGTAATTGTAAAAAACAAAACAAAATAAGTGTAACATCAAGACTTGGTATTGTACGGTTTGGGAAATCCAAGGTTTGGTTCACCCAAATGAAGTGGCTTCAATGCTTTGTGTTACCGGTAGCATCGCTTTTAGATTTATTTTAATTTAAGAACAACTACAGAATATGGGGGCAGGCCTACCTCAATTTTCCCTTTTTTGATTTTGACATCCTGCAATGGCACTGGTTTTATTCGATTCGGGACCTTAAAATCGTTGTGGTCCTGTATATTTTGCGAGGTAAGGATGGTGGCCGTGACCGATTTAAAATCGGAGTTTCCCAAATCCAATGTAACCACATGTGTTTCATCATAGGCAATGTTGACCAAGGAGGCCAAACCCTCGCCCTTTTCATTTTTGGAAGCGGATACCGAGATAGCGGGCAGGGTTCTATCTTTGAATGCATAGGTGGGTGAAGAAAGGGAAGCAGGGATGAGTTCAGCGCCCATGTGGTCCTTATACATATGCATTACATGATAGGTGGGCGTTAAGATCATTTTTTCTTCTTCGGTAAGGATCACGGCTTGCAATACATTCACCGTCTGCGCCAAATTGGCCATTTGAACCCGTTCTGCGTGGTTGTTGAAAATGTTCAAGGTAACCCCGGCGATCATGGCATCGCGCATGGTATTCTGTTGATATAGGAAACCGGGGTTGGTCCCTTCCTGCACGTTGTACCAGCCGCCCCATTCGTCCACAATGAGATCTACTTTTTGTTCAGGGTCGTATTTGTCCATGATGGCCACGTGCTTGGTGATTAGTTCGTCCATTAACCATGCCTCTGACATGGTATTGAAATAGTGTTCCTCTGTAAAATTGACATCAGGGCCCTTGTCCTTCCAGTCAATGACCGAATAGTGGTGCAGAGCAACGCCCTGCAGCATATTCAAGGGAATATTTTTCATGAGTACTTCAGTCCAATTATAGTCATCATTGCTGGCTCCTGATGCTATTTTATAAAGGCCGCCCTCTACATCTGCGTCTGACATGAACGTGGCAAAAGTCCTGTAGATATCCGCATAATATTCTGGGCGCATATTGCCTCCGCAGCCCCATGCCTCATTCCCAATACCCCAAAATTTTACGGACCACGGTTCATCACGACCATTCTCCCGCCTAAGATCGGACATGGGGCTGGTGCCCTTAAAATTAGTATACTGTACCCAATCGGCCAGTTCCTGAACGGTTCCGCTGCCCACATTGCCAGATAAGTAAGGTGCCGCCCCCAAGGTCTCGCATAAATTCAAAAAATCATGGGTTCCGAAACTGTTGTCTTCGGTAACTCCGCCCCACCAGGTATTTACTATCTTGGGCCTTTTCCCTTTAGGGCCTATGCCGTCTTTCCAATGATAGGTATCTGCAAAGCAGCCGCCCGGCCATCTTAAATTAGGGATGTTCAATTCCTTTAAGGCGTTGATGATATCATTCCGTACCCCAGCCGTATTAGGAATGGAACTGGTATCGCCCACAAAAAAACCATTGTAGATATTTCTGCCCAAATGTTCGGCAAAATGTCCGTATATATGCTTGTTGATCGTGGTTGTCACTTGGTCCTCATCCAAGAGGATTTGGGTGGTTTGGGCCGTTATTGTGTGGGATAGGAAGAAAAAGCCAAGAAGAAGGAAATAGCGAATCATGAGTTGTGTATTTTGTATGTTAAACAACAAGTGTACAATGTACACATTTTAGGGAAAAGCACATAAAAAATGTCCGTATTTGGTAAAACGGCCAATGAATCATCCATAGGCTTTGTGCCTAAGGGCCATAAGCGAAAATAGCAGGGCAATGCTTCGTGAAAAATTGTATAAATTGCCCCATATTTCAACCTATGGCATTACAGAATTACAACAGTGAGGATAAGGTTTTATTGGCGGTGGATTGTATCATCTTTGGTTTTGACGGTAAGGACCTTAAAATTCTGTTGATTAAAAGGGATTTTGAGCCCAAGCGGGGTAGTTGGTCGCTGATCGGTGGGTTTTTGAAGAAGGAGGAGAATTTAGATGCCGCGGCCATCCGTATTTTGCACCATCTTACAGGGCTGCACAACATCTACATGGAACAGTTGTATGCCTTTAGCAAAGTAGACCGAGACCCTGCGGAAAGGACCATCTCCGTGGCCTATTATGCCTTGATCGATATCGCGTCCCACGATGCGGACCTTATACAGTTGGATACCGCCCAATGGTTTTCACTCCATGATGCGCCAGATTTGATTTTTGACCATGACGATATGGTCAACCGTGCCTTGGCAAGATTGCGCCGACGGGCCCTGTCCAAGCCCATTGGTTTCGAATTATTGCCCACAAAATTTACCATGCGCCAGCTCCAAAAGCTCTATGAGGCCATTTTGGACAAAAAATTGGACAAAAGGAACTTCATCAACAAATTCAACTCTTTGGGTATCTTGGAGAAATTGGATGAGAAGGATATGACCGCCTCTAGAAAAGGCGCTTTTCTGTTTCAGTTTGATGCTGATAAGTACAACGCTAAGGTAGAGGAAGGGTTTAGCTTTAAATTGTAGTCCACCAACCCCATGCTCCCAAACAAAACATCCCGTACCTTTTGGCACGGGATGTTTTTTGATGTTCATGGATTCAATTACCTCTTGTTCTGTTGCTGCTTTATGGAATCCTCATCGTAATCTACCTTGTTGGTATCTATGTTCGTGTTTCCGGTAGGGTTCGTGGGATTGCTTTGCTTTACTTTTCTCTTGAATTTTCTCTTATCTTCAAATAAACTCATAATTCTATTTTTTTAGGATTAATACTCTATCCTCAAGATAACCTTATTCCGCCCTAGGGATTGCTGCAATACCTTACATTCTTGCCGCTATGGCCATAAGGGCAATGGATACGCCCACAGGTGCAATACCGTCTATTTTTCAAGCGATACAACACAATTTTATCAAGTTACACCGGTATCTTCCTTATGCTCGGGGAAAATCCTCGATCACTCGTAAAAACCTTTAAAAACAACATAAATGAAATTGAAAGATAAAAAGATAGCCATTTTGGCCACGGACGGATTTGAGAAATCAGAACTTTTTAAGCCCTATGAATCCTTAAGGGACGAAGGCGCACAAGTACACATCATCTCCAATAAAGAGGGTTCCATTAAAAGTTGGGACAAGAAAGATTGGGGCGAGTCCATTTCAGTGGATAAATTGATTAAAAATGCCCAAGAAAGTGACTACGATTCTTTAGTGCTTCCTGGAGGGGTCATCAATCCCGATCAGTTGAGAACGGATGATGGGGCGCTGGACTTCATCCGCGCTTTTTTTGAAAGTGGAAAGCCCGTAGCGGCCATTTGCCATGCGCCATGGTTGCTCATAAGCGCTAAGGTCATTGAGAACCGTAAAGTAACGTCATACCACAGTATCAAAGATGATGTGGTCAATTCCGGTGCCCACTGGGTAGACCAAGAGGTAGTGGTGGATGAAGGTCTTGTGACCAGCAGAAACCCAAATGATCTTCCTGCCTTTATCAATAAGGTGATTGAAGAGACCCGCGAAGGAGTGCATGAGGAACAAGAACTGAACGCCTAATGCAAGGCATACAAAAATAGCTTCATGTATTCATGATGTTGTTTTGTGTTTGGACCGGTACACTGATCAAGTGTGCCGGTTTGTGTTTTTGGGCCAATAATTTCTTGCATTACGTTCAGATAAGCAAAGAATTATCAAGAGGTTTACAATAGGGTCATCGAGAAGGCTTACGCTAGGTAAGCCATTGGCCCCGCCCAATCAAGGGCACTATCATCGAAGAATTCAATATAATTATAAATCAATGGAATATGAAGACACAAGACTTTGATAAACAGCACCACGGCATTCAGAAAATTAGGGAATTGATAAAAGGCAATCGGGTCTTTATGATGGCCACGAACCTGGATAAAACCCCTTTTTCCGTTTGCCCCATGACCCTTCAGGAAATGGACGACCAAGGCGATCTTTGGTTTTTTTCGCCAAAGAACAGTGAACATTTCAAGGACATAGAAAAGGATAACCGCGTACAGCTCATATTGGCCAACGAACAAGAACAACTCTACATCTCCATCTTTGGGAATGCCAGCCATATGGTAGATGATAGCAAGGTAGACCAATTATGGAGCCCCATGATACAGGCCTGGTTCAATGGTAAGGAAGACCCCAACCTCGCCTTGTTGAATGTGAACATGGAAACGGCCTATTACTGGAACCAGGACCAAAGTAAATTGGTGTCCTTATACGATCTGGACCGTGCCGTGACCGAAGACGACCGGTCTAATTTTGGCGAAAAAGGCAATATCATTCTGCAAAACCACTGAAAATGCCCCTTTTAGGAAGTATTATTAAAGGCGTCATCGAGGCCTCTGACCTGCTTATGACCAGTGGAGATGCCGCCAAGGAGCAAGAAGAGGTCCTTAAGGAACTGCTTGCCACGGCCCAACAAACGGAGTTTGGCAAGAAATATCAATTCAGGGACATACTGGAGTCCAACGCAGTGGAACGTTCCTTTAAGGATCGGGTCCCTTATTTTGATTACGATGCCTTAAAACAAGCATGGTGGGTCAACGTCCAAAAAGGAGAGGAAAACATAACATGGCCGGGAAAACCGGATTACTTCGCGTTGAGCTCGGGCACCACGGGCCATGAAAGTAAGCGGATCCCAGTAACGGACGCCATGTTGAAATCCATAAAAAAAGCAGGGGTGGACCAAGTGCTGGCGCTGCGCAATTTTGATCTACCGGTAGACTTTTTTGAAAAAGAGATTCTAATGCTGGGCAGTTCCACGGACCTGGATAGGAGCGATCATGCCCTAGAGGGCGAAATCAGCGGTATAAGCGCCTCCAATATCCCGTTTTGGTTTCAAGGGTACTACAAGCCAGGCAAGGACATCTCACAGATATCCGATTGGGACGAGCGTGTCCTAAAAATTGCGGAGAGGGCCCCACATTGGGATATTGGGGCCTTGAGCGGTATTCCCTCTTGGATGGAGCTGATGATGAAAAAGGTGATCGACTACCATCAATTGAACCATATCCATGATATTTGGCCCAATTTACAAGTGTATACTTCTGGGGGCGTTGCATTTGGGCCTTATGAAAAAAGCTTCAATGCCCTCTTGGGAAAACCTTTGACGGTCATAGATACCTACCTTGCTTCTGAAGGGTTTTTGGCCTTTCAGGAAAGACCGGATACGGATGCCATGAAACTAGTTACCAACAATGGCATTTATTTCGAATTTGTTCCTTTTAAGCAGGAATACATACATTCTGACGGCTCCTTGTCCCAAGATGCCCCATCCCTCAACCTTAATGAAGTGCAGAAAGACCAAGATTATGTAGTGGTCATCAGCACCGTGGCAGGGGCATGGCGGTACCTCATTGGGGATACTATTGCCTTTACGGATGTGGACCGTGCGGAAATAAAGATTACCGGGCGTACCAAATTCTTTTTGAATACGGTGGGCTCACAACTGTCCGTCAATAAACTCAATGATGCCATTCAACAGATGGAGGACGATTTTAACGTAAAAATACCGGAATATACCTTGAGTGCCGTCCGGATAGATGGGGCCTACCACCATCACTGGTATCTTGGGAGCACCGGCCAATTAAATGCGCACCAACTCTCTGAAGCACTTGATCGGTTCCTACAAGGCGCCAATAAGAATTATAAGGTGGCGCGGGGCAAGGCGCTGAAGGGGGTAAAGGTAAGTGTGGTGCCACCGGAGGTATTTCACGGATGGAACGAAAGCCAAAAGAAAAAAGGCGGACAGGTTAAAATGGAGCGGGTCATGGGTGAGGAGCGCTTTAAGGAGTGGGAAAGCTATGTGGACACCCAAGGAAAAGAGGTGCCCTATTGATCTTCTTCGCGTTGCTTCACCAAGGCCAAAATTTCATCGGGGGATAGATAGTACTTCTTGATTTTTTGCTTGTATCGTTTGGATATGTCCGCACGGCCAAGAATGAAACGTTTGGTCTTTAAGATGTAGCGCTCCATATTGGCCCGGACGGCATAGGTGTCCGCAGCTCGTTCCACTTCCTTGATATAACTGCCCGAAAACAGGTATTTGATGCCAAACCACAGTAGGTTAAGGGAACTGCGCTCCCGGTAATCCATGATATGGCCCAATTCGTGGCCCAGCCAACCTATCAATATATCAGAATCCAAATGCTCAGTGGTAAAGGTGGTGTCTGAAATCTGTAATGTCTCACTGACCAATATCAAGTACTTACGGTTTCTTTTTCTGGTAAACAGGCTCCAAAAGGTGGGCCTGGCCTGCATGGTGGATCCCTTGATGTTTCTCTTGAGCCGAATTTGAATTTTTGTTTCCTTTAATTCTGGATAAAAGGATAGAGCGTGCTCCGCCTCTTGTGCTAAGGATTCGGGAAATATATGCTGTGCAAAAGACATGGTGGAAGTGAGAAATAAGACGATGGGAATTTGAAAAAGGCGAAGGACTAATGATTTCATAGGGAGGTGTTCAACTAGGGTGGGCTGTTCCCATACCGCACACATAGTGGGTTATTGACCCATTGTGGCCCGTAACGCTCACGGCGGGTGAACCTAAGGAGACCTCTTGGTCTATCTTTTTAATGGGGGGCACTTCTTTTATAACTGGCATGTATTGTGTATCTTATGGATAACCCCAAGGTAACCATTGTGATTCATAGGAGGCACTGGAAACGGGATTAGGACTATTAAATGAATGGATTAGGGCAATCCCGGCAGGGCCAACAAACTAACTTTATTAAAATAAGGAACAGTATGGGAGTACTCTCAAAACACCATAGACAAATGAAATTATATTACCATTCAGAAACAAAAATTGGAAGAAAGACCTATGCCTATGCGGAATCTTCAAAAAAGAAATTATTGGGCATAGATATCGCAAAGACCAATGTTACCGGCACCCAATGGGCGGAACTTGCAGAGGGTTTGGGAATGCCCATTTCTGAGCTCGTTAACCAAGACCTGCCCCGTTTTAGGGAAAGTTACGGCAACAACACCACTAATTTGGATGATACGGATTGGCTTAAAATTCTGGATAAGGAGCCCATCCTACTGCGCTATCCCATTTTGGTGGATGGGGATTCCGTTAAAATGATAAAAAGCGGGGCAGCCTTTAAAAAATATATGGAGCCAGACAGTGCAGGCCTGGAAAAGCCCTATAACAAATAAATCCCATACAAGGTCCTATTGCCCTACGGCGCACCATTTTGCTTGAGGCCCAAGGTGTCGCTTTTACGGAAAAAGGATTCCAAGCTGTCTTGGATACCGTCCTCAATCTCTATTCCGGCATTCTTTTCTTTAAATTCCCGTAAAGCACTTTGCTTTATTCCAGTGTTCCAGACGTACAGTTTTTTAAGATTTTTGAATTGGGCCAAGTGGCTCAGGGCGCCATCATCCAAAGAAGTACCGTGCAGTCTCAAAAACTGTAGCTCTTCTAAATGCGCCAGTTTTCCCAAGGTTGCTGAGGTGATCGGTGTTCCATCCAAATCCAGGCGCTGCAGGGGCGTGCATTGGGCCACGAAATCAATTTCTTGGGCCCCAAGCGGCAGATTGCTCAGGTCTAGGGCCACCACGTTCTGCGCAATGGCCTGTAGAGCGGTGATCGGGCTTGGGTCATAAATGGGGGGGCTAAAGGCGGTAATGGTAAGGGCGTTGCTGTGGTTCGCCAAACGTTGAATGGTAAGGTAATCAGAAGCTAAACGCTGCAAAGTGGAATCTGCTACTAGGGGCAGTTCCTTCCATTGTTCACTTTCCTGTGGGGCCATCAGGGCTTTGACCAGATTGGTCAAGGGCTCTTCGGGTCCTAATTGTGCCAAGGTCAATGTATCTAGGGCACCCAGTGCAATCCATCGTTCTAAAATAGCTATTTCTGAGGCCTCCAAGGGCTTCTTTCCATCGGGGGGCATATGTTCTTCATCCGTTTTGGGCAAATGCAGCCTGCGCAGCAATTCGCTTTCTTCCACATTGCCCGGAACAAGGGTATTTCCTTTTTCACCACCCTTTAGCAAGCCTTCCAAACTCGTCATGAGCAAGCCTCCCTTTTTTTTGTTGGGATTGTGGCAGGGGATGCAGTTGGTTTCTAAAATGGGGTGTACCACGTGGGCATAGATCTTGGGGTTTTCAGGGAGCTCTTTTTTTTCAGGGTTTCTTGGTAAAGCAAGAAAATCCTCCCCATGGGTAATGCTTGCCCCAAAATGACCCGTGGTAAAGGTAAGGACCATGATCACCGCCAACACACCCTTGGCATAGCCTTTTTGGTGTAGGCCATACTGGAACAGCACGTACCAAAGGCCTGCCAATAGCGCCAAGAGGCTTCCCCCGTATTGGTGCCAAAACAGAAGGTCTCCCTTTTCCCCGTTTCCCACGGCCAAAAAGAAGCCGGAGATGGCGGTGACCAGGGTGGCAAGAACCGTAAATTGCACTAAAACGGGGGCCATTCGTTGGTTGGTAAGGCCCAATAAAACCATAAGGAGCAGTAACACTATGGGAAAATGCAACACCATGGGGTGCCATTTGCCCACCCAGGCCAACCAAAAGGGCAAGCGAATATGCGATTCCAACAAGAGGCAGAAAAGGAGAAAAACGGTCAAGGCCAAAATGCCGTGGTCCATCCATTTTTTGGGTGATGTGTTCCAGGTCATAACTAGGCTAAGAGGTCTTTGATGACATTGCCCGCCACATCGGTAAGGCGAAAACGGCGGCCTTGGTATTTGTAAGTGAGCTGTTCATGGTCTAGCCCCAAGGCGTGCATGAGGGTCGCATGGAAATCATTGATATGTACCGGGTTTTCTATGACATTGTAACCAAATTCATCGGTCTTTCCGTAATTGAGGCCGGGTTTAATGCCGCCACCGGCCATCCAGATGCTGAATGCCCTAGGGTGGTGGTCCCGCCCATAATTGTTCAGGTCAAACTTGCCCTGGGCGTAATTGCCCCGGCCAAACTCCCCACCCCAAATGACTAAGGTATCGTCTAACATGCCCCGTTGTTTAAGGTCCAGCACCAAGGCCGCTGAGGCTTGGTCCACATCCTTGGCCTGGCCGGCCATTTCATTGTGCAGATTACCGTGCTGGTCCCAGCCTTGGTGGTACAGTTGTATAAAACGCACGCCGTTCTCGGCCAGTCTGCGGGCCTGTAGGGCATTGGCGGCATAGGTTCCCGGCACTTGGCACTCCTCTCCATAAAGTTGAATGATGGATTCCGGTTCCTTGGAAATGTCCATGACATCCGGTACGGACATTTGCATGCGGTAGGCCATCTCATACTGCGCTATGCGGGATTCGATTTCGTCGTCCCCCGTTTCCACATGGTGCAATTTGTTGAGGGAGGACACATGGTCCAATAAATGCCGTTTGTCCGAACGTGAAAGTCCGTCTGGATCGTTGAGATATAGCACGGGGTCCTTGCCAGAGCGCAGGAGCACGCCTTGGTGCTTGGAGTCCAGAAAACCACTGGACCATAATTTGGAATAGAGCCCTTGGCTGTTGCCCTTTCCCCTAGAGGTAAGCACCACAAAGGAGGGCAAGTTCTTGTTTTCACTGCCCAGGCCATAGCTGAGCCACGAACCCATACTGGGTCTGCCCGAAATTTGGCTTCCCGTTTGAAAGAAGGTAATGGCCGGGTCATGGTTGATGGCCTCGGTGTGCATGCTCTTTACCACCGTGATCTCATCGGCTATTTTGGCAATGTGAGGAAAAAAATCACTGACCCAAGTACGGCTGTCCCCATACTGGTTGAACCCGATTTTGGGGGGCATGAGCGGAAACTTGTCCTGCCCGGAGGTCATGCCCGTTAACCGTTGCCCGTTTCGAATGGATTCCGGAAGGTCCTCACCCATGCGCTTGATCAAAGTGGGCTTATAATCAAAGGACTCCAACTGTGAAGGTGCCCCAGCCTGAAATAGATAGATGACACGCTTGGCCTTCGGGGCAAAATGGGGCAGGCCCAAGGCCTGCTGTGTCTGAATCGTTTCACTCCCTTTAAAGAGGTCTGGGATCAGTAGGGAGCCCAGGGCCAAGGAGCCAATGCCCACGCTGAGCTGGGAAAAAAAATGTCGCCTGTTTTCCTGTAATGGGTTCTTATCTTTATGCTCTTCTTTTTCCATGGCCGTTATTCTTTGGTGATGGTCTCGTCTAAATTGTACAGGACTTGTGCTGTCAACATCAAGGCTGCCGTGGTAGTGGCGTCCGCATCAGTTTGTTTAAAATTTCCCTGCGAGATCAGGGTCAGGGCGTCTTCCTTTTTGTCCGTGTAGGTGGCCCTTGCTTCGGTATAATACGTGTTCAGGAGCCGTAGCTCTTCGGGCTTGGGAGACCGGATGAGAATGGATTTGAACAGGTTTTCCACCTTGGTGGAATCCGGTACGGGCAGTACCGCTGTGCGTTGTGCCAATACCCGTGCGGCTTCCAGAACCTGAACATCATTCTGCAGGGCCAGTGCCTGTAGGGGCGTATTGGTCTTCTGCCTTCTAACTTCACAGAAATCGCGCGAGGGCGCATCAAAGATGGTCATGTTGGGCGGCGGTAGCGTCCTCTTCCAAAACGTGTACAGGGATCTGCGGTATAGGTCCGTTCCCCCATCCGGCACGTAGCTGGTAAGGATGCCACGGTTGCCCCCCGCATTGGTCTCTTCCCAGAGACCGGCAGGTTGGTAGGGTTTTACACTGGGGCCTCCCAGCTCTTTGTGTAAGATACCACTAGATGCCAAGATATAATCCCGTATCATTTCTCCGCTCATCCTAAAACGGGGCATCCGGGCCAACCATTTGTTTTCTGGATCCACGGCATTGACCTCTGGGCGGATCTCTGAAGACTGCCTGTACGTGGCAGAGGATACTATTTTTTTCAGCAGGTATTTAATGTCCCACCCATGTTCCATAAAATCCACAGCAAGCCAATCCAGCAATTCGGGGTGCGTGGGTAGGCTTCCCTGTACCCCAAAATCTTCGGTGGTCTCCACAAGTCCCTTGCCAAAGACCATGGCCCAGATACGGTTCACAAAGACACGTGCCGTTAATGGGTTTTGGTCGTCCGTAATCCACTGGGCCAAGCCCAATCTGTTCTTGGGCAGGTGCTCCGCAAACGGATGGATGATTTCCGGGGCATTCGGAAATACGCTGTCTGCAGGTTGGTCATACTCCCCGCGGTTGAGGATGTAGGTGGTCTTTGGGGCACTGTCGTTCATGACCATGACCTTTAGGTTTTCCATATCCTTCATATTGATAAAGGACAGCACGCCGTTCTTGTCCGCTTCCGTAAGGTCTATGAAAGGGGGATCGGCATAAAATTGGGTATTGGCCGCCTGCACGGCATCCATCTGCAGGCCCTTTTCATCCACTTGGTTAAAAAACGCGAAGAACTCAAAGTAGTTGGCCTGCGATATGGCATCGTACTTGTGGTCGTGGCAACGGGCGCACTCCAAGGTAAGGCCCAAAATACCTTTTCCCAGGGTATTGGTGCGATCTAGGACGTAGTTGGTACGGTACTCTTCCTGAATAACGCCGCCTTCTTGGGTAATGGGGTGGTTCCTATTAAAGCCCGTGGCCAAAATATCCGCTTTGGTGGCATTTGGCAGCAGGTCGCCCGCTAATTGCGCAGTAAGAA
>CAKZLG010000211.1 GCA_937125035.1 uncultured Maribacter sp.
TCACCTTATATTCAATAACTTGTTCAATAATTCCAAAAATTAACGCATCATCAATATTGTAGGAAAAATGAATATTCTGACATCGTATAAAGCTTAACATTAACAGTATAGTTGATGATTAAAATTTATTGTGAGCACGGGTCAATGACAAGGTTCGTTAAGGAGCTAGGTAAAAGAGATGATATAAAATTGCTTTTGTTTCCTTTTGAAAAAAGGAATAGAAAAATAGTAAGTACCGAAAAACCATCAATGTTGACGTGGGACTCTACGCTTATTTCTTTTGATTCTGGAATTAAGTGGTCCAATACTTCCGCGTCACATTTTATTTAGTGAAATTGTCTCAATTATTGGCATCAAAAACTTCAAAGACGTGCGGCATTTAGATACTGCTTTTAAAGAAGGCTGTCAGTTATTTATATCTCCAGATAAAAAGGATATAGTTTCAAAATACAAAGCGTTATCTGCATTAACTGGAATCAATTTTTTTAGAGTGGGGATATTTCAAGAATAGATGATTGCCTGAAATCATATAAATGGAGCTGTTGCCTATGCCAACTTGAGTTTTACTGGTAAAAACAAGATATCCCTCTTTACCATTACATAGGACAAAGCCAGTGCGAATTGGGAGTTGCCAAAATTTAACTCAAATATTAAAGTGGAAAACAAGAACCGTAAACCCCCATGGCCTACCCAGGCCGCAATGACACAGGTCTATGAAGCCGGCCTTTGGGGGCAAAACGGAAGTCCCTTCTATTCCGGGATTGGGAGCCACCATCCAGAGATCGTCGTGCCCTATGTGCAGGCGGTTACCGGTTTTTTACAGTCCCTTCCAAGGCCCATGACCGTTTGTGATCTGGGCTGTGGCGACTTTAACGTGGGCAAGGCCTTGGTGCCCTTTGCAAAGCGGTATATTGCCGTGGATATTGTTCCGGCGCTCATTGATCATAACCGGACCTGTTTTCAAGTGCCCCAACTTGAATTTCAATGTCTGGACATTGCCGTGGACCCCTTGCCTTCTGCGGATGTGGTCCTCCTTAGGCAGGTATTGCAGCACTTGTCCAACGCGGAGGTGCAGCGCGTGCTGCATAAGCTCTCGCAGTACCAATTTGTGCTGTTAACGGAACATGTGCCGGAGGGCGACTTTATGCCCAATAAGGACATCATTTCCGGCCAAGGGATCCGGTTGAAAAGGCAAAGCGGATTGGATGTGCTCGCTGCCCCATTTCAGCTTAAGCCAAAGGAAAAACGAGAACTCCTCCGCCAGAAAGCCGTAGGTCATAAGGGGGTCATAGTGACCCAGATTCTTCGTATGTAACACTGATATGTTGTGATGATATGGAGTAGGGAGGCTTAGGGCCGTTCGCTGTTAGGGTAGCGAAGCCCATTTTGTTGATATCAAAATCGGTGGCAAATGATAAAATACCTATCTTAAATGTCCCAATCATAGTGCTACTCACCTTCATGGTCAAAGGATAATGGTATCCAGAGGAAAATTGATTTAGCAAAGGAGTTAAGTATGCTTGGACCATTTAAATGGCAGACGGCACCTGATTTGATGAAATGAAAATAGGTAATAGATGAAAAGAAGATTTAAAGCAACAAATCATATACTAAATTTCTTATCGGTCATTCTGGGCGTATACCTGGCGTTTTATGTAAACGATCAAGCCAAATTAAAGGAGCAGAGAAAAGAGGTGCGGTACTTTATGAATTCCTTGGCAGATGAATTATCCAAGGACATAGAAATGTTGGAAACGTATCAAATTCCCTTTAACCGCCAACAGGTGGAACGTTTGGAAGAACTCTTGGTGAAATTAGAAGAAGGGGATATTCCTGCGGTAGAGGCCTTGCTACCCACCATCCTAGAGTTGGAAAATTTTGGTTTTACATCAACCTCCTACGCTGCTATGAAATCCAGCGGCAAACTAGGCCTTGTTCAAGATGTATCCTTGCAGGGACACTTAACGAATTATTTTGACGGCCACGTTGAAGAAAGTTTTCAAAAGGCCGAGCTTCAGGTGGTCTATTTAACAGATGAGATCCTTCCTTGGCTCACACAGCACGTGGACCTGGGCCAAATGCGCTTTGTGAGCAGGGATGCTTTTTTGCCATTCAAAAATAAGTTGATCATTTACAGTTCCCTCATTAGCCAGAAGGTGGACAGCTATGAGATCGTAGTGGCGGAGGCTAAAGAAGTCGTGACCTACCTGGAAACACATCAGCAGAAATAGTGAGTCTGGCCACATTATGCCACCCAAAGGGCAAGAGCAAAGGGAGCGCCAAGGCCAACCATTCAATATCCTATCAAATCAATAGGTTTTTGTTAAAAATTCAGTTTGTTTTAGGATAATTAACATTCCAGATCGTATATTTGCCCTTCAAGTTCAAACACATATTGAATCGTTATCAAGAAAGGTGGAGGGATTGGACCCTTTGAAACCTTAGCAACCCTTGTGCCCCCGATGCGAATCGGAAACAAGAAGGTGCTACATTCTACCCTTTCCAGACGTTGTCTGGACCCTGTTGAAGTTTTGGACAGGTTTTGTGGGAAGGATAACCGTCATCGATATTTCTATTTCGATCTCACTTTCTTATAACTTTTTGATGTCTCCTAACCGCAATGTCGGCGTGTTGGGCCACATTTTTTTGTGGATACGTTTGACTTTTTGGTTGCAATGCCCAACGGATAGACCAAGGGCCTAACATTTAAAAACAACATCATGAGTACACAAAAATTTTCTACTAACGCCCTACATGCAGGGCACGACACCAACCAGACTGCTGGCACCCGTGCGGTCCCCATTTACCAATCCACCTCCTATGTGTTCAAGGACACGGACCATGCGGCCAATCTTTTTTCCCTCAAGGAACTGGGTTTTATCTATACCCGCTTGAACAACCCCACCAACCAGATCCTGCAAGACCGCTTGGCCGCCATTGAAGGCGGTGTGGGCGCTGTAGTGTTCTCATCGGGCACGGCCGCCATTTCCACTGGCTTAATGACCTTGCTCAGGGCGGGCGATCATATTGTGGCCTCCAGTAGCCTATATGGGGGTACCTTTAACCTGTTGAACGTGACCCTTCCCCGTTTGGGCATCACCACCACCTTTGTGGATGCGGACCAACCAGAGAATTTTGGAAAGGCCGTACAAGAGAATACACGGGCCATTTTTGTGGAGTCTTTGGGCAATCCTAAATTGGATGTATTGGACCTCAAGGCCATTGCCGCACAGGCCAAGGCCGCCAAAGTGCCCTTTATTGTGGACAATACGGTGGCTTCCCCAGCCCTTTTGAATCCCATTGAACACGGGGCCAATCTGGTTATCCATTCCCTGACAAAGTATATTGGGGGGCAGGGCAATTCCCTCGGCGGGGCCATTGTTGATGCCGGTACCTTTGATTGGGCCAATGGCAAGTTCCCGGAATTCACGGAACCCTCAGACGGGTACCACGGGCTGGTCTACCATGAGGCCTTGGGCGCTGCCGCCTTTACCTTTAAATTGATTTTGGAGGGATTGCGCGACTTTGGCGGGGCGCTGAGCCCCTATAATGCCTTTCAGATCATACAGGGTTTGGAGACTTTGGATGTGCGGATCAAGCAACACAGCGCCAATGCCTTAAAACTGGCCACTTGGCTGCAGGAGAGGGACGAGGTGGCATGGGTCAACTATCCCGGACTTCAAGGAAATAAATACTATGAACTGGCTCAGGAATACCTGCCCAAGGGGCAGAGCGGCTTGGTCACCTTTGGCGTGAAAGGTGGTTTTGAGGCCGCTAAAAAGGTTACGGATGCTACCCAGATATTTTCACTTTTGGCGAATATTGGCGACACCAAATCCTTGATCATTCACCCGGCGAGCACTACCCACCAGCAATTAACAGTGGAGCAGCAGGCTGGGGCCGGGGTTACCCAAGACCTAATACGCCTGTCCGTAGGTTTGGAAGATGTGGACGACCTCAAGTCCGATTTGGAACAGGCTTTCGCCACGGTGGACAAATCCGTTTGGGCCTAATGGGAAGACCATGAAGTGACTTTTTAAGGTAAAAGTTGAAAAGTTAATAGTCAATAGTTTGAAGGTACTAGTTAAAAGCTTACAGCCTAAAGGTTAAAACACAAAATGCTGGGTTTTGATAATTGCAGGGGATAAAACACGCACCAACCATCAAGCCTAGCCCTGAGCGTACATGTCGGCAGACAAAGTAGCCGAAGGCCACAACGAACAGTCCTTGCCCAAAGCGGCCCGTGCTGAGCTTAATCGAAGTAAGTCGAAGGGAACAACCAACAACGAACAACCAACAACGAATAACGAAAAACGATCCATGCTACAACATTTGCACATAAAGGGATATACCACCCTAAACGGTACCACCCAAGACCTGGAACTGTCCTACCAATGCTTTGGTAAGGAGTTGTTCACGGCCCCTATTGTCTTGGTGAACCACGCACTAACGGGGAATAGCCATGTTACGGGGAAGGAGGGCTGGTGGTCTTCCTTAGTGGGTCCCGGGAAATGTGTGGATACGGATAGGTATACCATCCTCTCCTTCAACATACCGGGCAATGGCCACGACAAGTTCATTATTGAAAACTATAAGGACTTTGTGGCGGGAGACGTGGCGCGTATTTTTTTACAGGGCTTGGAAATGCTGGGTGTTGAGCGTCTTTTCGCTATCATTGGCGGTTCCTTGGGCGGGGGCATTGCTTGGGAAATGGCCGCTATGAACCCCAAGCTTACGGAACATCTCATTCCTGTGGCATCGGATTGGAAGTCTACGGACTGGCTCATTGCCAATTGCCAGATACAGGAACAGTTCTTGGTCAACTCCAAGCAACCGGTGCACGATGCTCGCATGCATGCCATGCTCTGCTACCGCACGCCAGAGTCGTTCAAGGAGCGCTTCAAGCGAAGTACGAATGAGGAATTGCAGGTCTTTAATGTGGAAAGCTGGTTGATGCACCACGGCAAGAAACTGCAGGAACGTTTTCAGTTATCGGCCTATAAGCTCATGAACCAATTGCTGAAGACCATAGATGTAATGCGAGATGGGGGGCAGAACTTCATCAACCTGCAGAACAGCGCTACCAACATCCATATCATTGGGGTGGATTCTGACCTGTTCTTTACGGCCAAGGAAAACAAGGAGACCTTTAAACAGCTGGCCCAGGCGAATAGCAATGTCACCTACGGCGAGGTGCAATCGCTCCATGGGCATGATGCTTTTTTGATCGAGTTTGAACAGATGGAAAACCTGCTCAACGATATTTTCAATCCGGAAGGAAAACGGGGCAAGTACAAGGTGCTGAAATTCGGTGGCCGATCGCTCAGCAATGGCGAGGGCTTGGAACGTGTGCTCAAGGTCATTGAAAGCAAGGTGCAGGAGGGCGAATCCATAGCCGTGGTCCTATCGGCACGGGAAAAGGCCACGGACCAGTTGGAGGCCATTTTGGCCAAAGCGGCCAGGGGAGATGCCTACATGTCCGATTTTGAGGCGTTTGAAGCATATCAA
Source organism: uncultured Maribacter sp. (assembly GCA_937125035.1). Taxonomy (GTDB): domain Bacteria; phylum Bacteroidota; class Bacteroidia; order Flavobacteriales; family Flavobacteriaceae; genus Maribacter. The sequence goes on from CAKZLG010000211.1 coordinate 5,509, forward strand.
AAATATACCTTCAGCAATATCAACCTGGCCCAAGAGTTCAAGGCTTTGGCCAAATTGTTTGAAGGCGTGTCCCTGTTGGGCGATTACAGCCCCAAGATAAAAGATGAGGTATTGGCCCATGGAGAGATCATTTCGGGCAAGCTGGTGGCCAAGCTGCTTATTGGGAAGGGCATCAAGGCGAAATTTTTGGATTCGCGCCAGCTCATCAAGACAGATGCCACCTTTGGTGATGCCAAGGTACTGGAGTCGGCCTCCAAGGAAAATGTGCTCTTGGCCTTCGCCAAGTTGCCCAAGGATACCGTTCCCGTCATTACGGGATTCATTGCCGCTACAGAAAATGGGGAGACCACCACCTTGGGCAGGAATGGCAGCAACTATTCCGCGGCCCTTTTGGCCAATTTCCTGGATGCGGAGGAGCTGCAGAACTATACCCATGTGGATGGCATCTATACCGCCAATCCAGACCAGGTCTCCGGCGCAAGGCGTCTGGAAAACCTTTCTTATGCAGAGGCCAACGAATTGGCCAATTTTGGGGCCACGATTCTCCATGCCAAGACCATTATTCCGCTCATTGAGAAAAACATTCCGCTACGCATTCTCAATACGTACAATAACGATAATTCGGGAACGTTGATCAGTGCCCAGAGCAGCAAGGAGGGCATAAAATCACTCTCGGTCATTGAAGATGTGGCCCTGATCAATTTAGAGGGCCGTGGCCTCTTGGGCAAGGTGGGCATTGATGCCCGGATCTTTAAAACGTTGGAAGCCCACAACATCAGCGTGAGCATTATTTCCCAAGGGTCGTCGGAACGAGGCATTGGACTGGTGGTAAAGCGAAACCGCTCCCAAGAGGCCAAAAAGGCGTTGGAGGAAGAGTTCACTGGCGATTTTAAGTCCAAGGACATCAATATGATCACCGTGGTGGCAGACGTTTCGGTCATTTCCATCGTGGGCCAGGACCTCAGTACCTTTCACAAGCCCTACAATGCCCTCATTAAAAACCAAATTACCCCTTTGCTGTTCAACAATACGGCATCGGGTAAAAACGTGAGTTTGGTGGTACGGAGCAAAGACATGATCAAAGCCTTGAACGTCATGCACGGGCAGATATTCAATGTGGGAAAAAAGGTGCATTTGGCCATCTTTGGCCATGGCAATGTGGGCGGTACGTTGATTGATCAGATCTTAAGCTCGGCCAAGACCATAAGCAAGCGAAAGGGCATTGACCTTCACGTCTTCGCCATCGCCAATTCCACAAAAGTGTTGTTGGATGCCCAAGGGGTATCCAAAAACTGGAAAGCGAACCTCAAGACCAAGGGCGTTCCTTATGCTATGAAGGATATCTTTGCGTTTGCAAAGGCCCACCATTTGGAGAATTTGATTGCAGTGGACAACACCGCCAGTCAGGATTTTGTGGCCCATTATTTTGAATTTGTCGAAAATGGGTTTGACCTGGTGTCCTCCAATAAGATCGCCAATACCTTGGGCTACGATTATTACCAATTGTTGCGGGAGGAATTGGCACAAAATCAAAAGCAGTATTTGTATGAGACCAATGTAGGGGCCGGCCTGCCCTTGATAGATACCATAAAATTATTGCACCTTTCCGGCGAGAACATTACCCGCATAAAAGGGGTGTTCTCGGGTTCCCTGAGTTATATTTTCAATACCTTTTCTGAGGTGCCGGTGCCCTTCTCGCAGGTGGTGAAGGATGCCATGCACCAAGGCTTTACCGAGCCTGATCCACGGGAGGACCTCTCCGGAAACGATGTGGGCCGCAAGCTGCTCATTTTGGCCAGAGAGCTAGATTTGAGCAATGAGTTTACGGACATAGCTATAGAGAACCTCATTCCAGAGGCCCTGCAAGAGGTACCGTCCACTCAATTTTTGGCAAGGGTACAGGAGCTGGACCCTATTTTTGAGGAGATCAAAAAGAAGCAAAAGCCCGGCCATGTGTTGCGGTATGTGGGCGACCTCCATGGCGATCTTCAAAAAGAAAAGGGTATTTTAGACGTGAAATTGGTCTCCGTGCCCAAGGAGAGCTCTTTGGGGCAGGTAAAGGGCTCGGATTCCATTATTGAAATCTATACGGAGTCCTATGGTCAGCATCCTCTGGTCATACAGGGAGCAGGGGCAGGGGCCGCCGTAACGGCAAGAGGCGTCTTTGGTGACATCCTGAGGATTGCGGAGAAGAGTTGAGGTTTGTTGACAATTCGTTGCTTAGTTCGTCCTTTGACGCCTTAGGTTTTCTGATAGGCATAGTCCGAAATACAGGTGGCTGAGCGTAGTCGTAATATCGGTGGCTGAGCGTAGTCGTAATATGGGTGGCTGAGCGTAGTCGAAGCCACATCTTTGGGGTGATAAATTATATTACGGGTGGCTGAGCGTAGCCGTAGTATTGGTGGCTGAGCGTAGTCGAAGCCAAGAAATAAAAAAAATTGGATGATAAAATGAATCAAAAACACAAATTCGAAACAAACGCCATACGAAATCAACTGAAGCGTTCCGAAAATCTGGAGCACTCGGTGCCGCTGTACCTTACCTCCAGTTTTGTGTTTGAGGATGCGGAGGATATGCGCGCCTCTTTTGCCGAGGAAAAGGAAAGGAACATCTATTCCCGGTATTCCAACCCCAATTCCTCTGAGTTCATTTCAAAAGTGTGCCAGATGGAAGGGGCTGAGGAGGGTTTTGCCTTTGCCAGCGGCATGGCCGCTGTTTTTTCTACCTTGGCGGCCCTGTTGGACAGTGGGGACCATGTCATCTCCGCCCGAAGCATTTTTGGCTCCACCCATTCCCTGTTCCAAAACTTTTTCCCCAAATGGAACATCTCGCATAGCTATTTTGACACCAATGATCTAGACACCTTAGAACCCCTCATTACGCCCAAAACGAAGCTAATTTATGCGGAAACACCCACCAATCCCGGGGTGGATATTTTGGATATGGAGGTCTTGGGCCAGATGGCAAAAAAACACAACCTTATTCTGGTGATCGATAATTGTTTCGCCTCGCCCTATCTACAGCAACCCATTAAATTTGGGGCGGATCTGGTCATCCATTCCGGCACCAAGCTCATGGACGGCCAGGGCCGCGTCCTGGCCGGTATTACCGTGGGCACTAGGGAATTGATGGACAAGGTGTACCGATTTTCACGCATTACGGGCCCGGCATTGTCGCCCTTCAATGCCTGGGTGCTTTCCAAAAGTCTGGAAACCCTTGCGGTGCGGGTGGACCGGCATTGTGAGAATGCGCTGAAACTGGCCTACTATCTGGAAGGACATGCAAAGGTGAACTGGGTGAAATATCCCTTTTTAAAATCACACCCGAAACACCACATCGCAAAAAAGCAGATGAAGGCCGGGGGTTGCGTAGTGGCCTTTGAAGTGAAAGGGGGCCTAACGGCCGGAAAAACATTTTTCGACAGTATTCAACTGCTGTCCCTCTCCGCCAATTTGGGCGACTCCCGTAGCATCGTAACCCATCCCGCCTCCACCACGCACAGTAAGTTATCGGTCAAAGAGCGACAAGAATCCGGGATTACTGAGGGCATGGTGCGCATTTCCGTGGGCTTGGAGCATATAGACGATATCATTGCCGATATTTCCCAGGCGCTAGGGTAGCGGTAAAGCTTTGGGCAGGGGTGTTCCTACGCTTCCCCTAATAAAATGCCCCCTCCATTTTATGTTTCACAATATGTGGCCCCTTTTTTTGGGACTGTTATAAATTACACTTTTTCAAGGCTATTTTAAGTTTAACTTAACAGTTTTACTCCCACACTCTCTCTATTTTTAAGGGTTTTTGGATGCTTTTTCCTATGTGGCATCAAAAACCATGGGCCATATGCTAGAGGATGGCCTTCCTAAGATTGATCATAACGTATTGAATTATAAATAACTAGAAACGCAAACGGATGAAAAGAAGAGATTTTGTACAATATGCCGGAATGGGTGCGGGGGCCCTTTTAATGCCCTCCATGCTCTTGGGAAATGATATTCCCACAGAGGCACTCCTACAACCTGGTATGGACGTGATGGTCAAAAAGCAAATGGCCGATGTAGCTTTGAATACGGCCAGGGCCAATGGAGCTACCTACGCAGATGCCCGTATTGGTCGATATTTGAACCAATATGTTTTTACGCGGGAGGACAAAGTGCAGAATGTGGTGAATACGGAGTCCTTTGGCGTCGGCATTCGTGTCATCGCCAACGGTACGTGGGGCTTTTCATCTACCAATAATGTAACCGAAGACGGAATTAAAAAGGCCACGGAACAAGCGGTGGCCATAGCCAAGGCCAATTCCAAGATACAAAAGGAACCTGTGGTTTTGGCGCCTGTGCAGTCCCACGGTGAAGTTTCTTGGAAAACGCCCATTCAAAAAGATTTTAAGGAAGTGCCCATTTCTGAAAAGGTAGACCTCCTATTGAGCGCCAATGCGGCCGCCATGAACAATGGGGCCAATTTTGTAAACTCGGCCCTTTTTATGGTGAACGAGCAGAAGTATTTCGCTTCTACGGAAGGGTCCTATATTGATCAGGACGTACATCGCATCTGGCCCACTTTTACGGTAACGGCCATTGATCGGGGCGCAGGTAAATTCAAGACCAGACAGGCCATGAGTGCTCCCATGGGCATGGGCTATGAATATATGGATGGCTTGGATAGTGAGAAACTGGCCGGCCCTGCAGGGCTAAAACTGTACCGTAATAGTTATGATATTGTTGAGGATGCCACGGTAGCCGCACAACAGGCCAAGGAAAAATTAACGGCCAAATCCGTTGATGCCGGTAAATACGACCTCGTTTTGGAGCCCAACCACTTGGGGCTTACCATCCATGAATCCGTAGGGCATCCTTTGGAGCTGGATCGTGTTCTGGGCTATGAGGCCAATTATGCAGGAACGAGTTTTGCGACGTTGGATAAATGGAAAGCGGGCGACTTTAAATACGGTAGTGATGTCGTGAACCTGGTGGCAGATAAGACCCAGGTGGGCTCTTTGGGGGCCGTAGGCTATGATGACGAAGGGGTGAAAACGAAGAAATGGGACTTGGTCCGCAATGGTGTACTTAAGAATTACCAGGCCATACGCGATCAAGTGCATATGATCGGCCAAGACGAATCACACGGCTGCTGCTATGCCCAAAGTTGGGACGATGTGCAGTTTCAGCGCATGCCCAATGTCTCCTTGGAGCCGGGCACCGAAAAATATGGGATTGAGGATATGATCAAAGATGTGGAAAAGGGAATCTATATTGCCGGTCGCGGATCGTATTCCATCGATCAACAGCGTTATAACTTCCAGTTTGGGGGCACAGTGTTCTACGAGATAAAAGATGGCAAGATCGTGGGCATGTTGGATGATGTGGCCTACCAGAGCAATACACAGGAGTTCTGGAATTCCTGTGTGAAGATTTGTGATGAGAATGATTATAGGCTCTTTGGATCGTTCTTTGATGGCAAGGGGCAACCTTCGCAGGTCAGTGCGGTCTCACACGGTAGCTCCACGGCCCGTTTCAAGGATGTGAACGTCATCAACACTGGTAGAAATATTTAAATCACCCAACTTTAAAAATCGATAAGATAATGGCAATATATACAGAAGAGGAAGCAAGAAAGATCTTGGAAAAGGCACTGAGCTTTTCCAAGGCGGATACTTGCGAGATAAGTATGGAAGGGAACAACAGCGGCAACATCCGTTATGCGCGGAATACGGTTTCCACCTCGGGGCACAGTTCCAACCAGACCTTGGTGGTGCAGTCCAGCTTTGGAAAAAAATCCGGTACCGCCACCATTGATGAATTTGATGATGCCTCCTTGGAAAAGGTAGTGCGCAGGGCAGAGGAGCTGGCCCAATTGTCTCCGGAAAATCCTGAATTTGTGGAGCCCTTGGGCCCACAGGATTATGATGCTTCCATCAGTTACAACGAATCCACCGCCAATGTGTCCCCGGAATACAGGGCCCAAGTGGCCAGCAGCAGTATTGAACCTGCCGCGGCGCAGGACGTAACGGCCGCGGGCTATTTTGTTGATCGTTCCGGCTTCAATGCCATGATCAACTCCAAAGGGCTCTTTGCGTACAACAAGGATACCAATGTGGAGTTCACCGTGACCATGCGCACCAATGATGGTACGGGCTCTGGCTGGGTAACGAGAGATTTCAATGACGTATCCAAGTTTGATGCGGCAGAGGCCTCCAATGTCGCTATAAAAAAATCACTGATGTCCCGTGAGGCCAAGGCCATAGAGCCGGGCAAGTACACGGTCATTTTGGAGCCCGCTGCGGCCAGTGACCTGTTGCGCAATATGGTGCGCTCCTTTAACGCGCGGTCTGCGGATGAGGGCAGGAGTTTCATGTCGGCCGCGGAGGGCGGCAACAAGATTGGACAAAAAATCGTGGACGAACGTGTTACCTTTTGGTCCGATCCCCTGCACCCTGAGGTGCCCACAGCTACATTCAACGGATCTGGACAGCCTTTGAAAAAGACGGTATGGATAGAGAACGGGGTGGTCAAAAACTTGGCCTATGATCGTTTTTGGGCGGCGGAAAAAGGCGTGGATCCCGTACCGTTTCCATCCAACGGTATCATGGCAGGTGGAGATGCTAGCTTGGAGGACCTCATCAGGGATACCAAAAAGGGCATTCTGGTTACCCGTTTATGGTACATTAGGAGCGTAGATCCCCAGACCTTATTATATACGGGATTGACCCGAGATGGAACGTTCTACATAGAAAACGGTAAGATCAAGCATCCGGTGAAGAACTTTAGGTTCAATGAGAGTCCGATCATCATGTTGAACAACTTGGAGACCTTGGGCCAACAAGTTCGTGTGGATGGCAACCTCATTCCATACATGAAGGTGAGGGACTTCACCTTTACCAGTCTCTCGGATGCCGTATAGGGCAAAAAACATAATAGGAACTGGTTGCCCGTAGTACCCAAGGCAACCAGTTTTTGTTTTTTTGGGTACGCAGGGGATGCACGTAATACGAGATAAGACTTTTGGGCAACGAATTTTTCTTTACAAGGTTACAATATGAGTCGGGCGATTGGGATGTGGATCAACGCATGCCCAGCAATCTGCTCAATTCCTTGGTGGAGTATACTACCCTTAAGGTAGATACCCAAGAAAAGATCATTTCCTTGGCCAGTGACACCATTTTTGAGAGTCCCTTCTGTTACCTCTCCGGCCATAAGCTGGTACAGTTCACCAAAAAGGAACGCGAAAATTTTGAAAAATACGTCAACAATGGCGGCTTTGTCTTTGTGGATGATTGCAACCATGATATAGACGGACTCTTTGCCAAATCGTTTGAACGGCAGATGGAGGATATCTTTGGGCCGCAGGCGCTCCAAAAAATCCCCAACGACCATGAACTCTATTCCATTTTTTTTGAGTTTGAGGATGGGCCGCCCACCACATCCCAGGAGCTCAACGGCTGGGGAGACGATTTGGTGCATGAGTACCTCAAGGCCATTGAGGTCAACGGCCGCATTGGCGTACTCTACAGCAATAAGGACTATGGCTGCGAATGGGACTATGATTTTAGGAACAAACGGTGGTACAAAATAGACAACACCCGCTTTGGGGTGAACATTGTGCTCTACGCACTCACATCATAATTTGAATGGAATGGATAAAGAATTACAGGCCATGGCCAATGAGGTGGCCGATCTTTCTACAAAATTAAAGGCCTTAAAGAAAGAAATAGCCAAGGTCATCATCGGTCAGGACGAAACGGTCTCCCAATTGTTGGTCACCTTTTTGGCCGGGGGCCATGCCTTGTTGGAGGGCGTGCCCGGATTGGCAAAGACCTTGATGATACGCACCTTGGCCAATGCCATAGACCTGAAGTTCAAGCGGATCCAGTTTACGCCCGATCTTATGCCATCGGACATCGTGGGCACGGAGATCTTGGAGGAGGACCAAACCACGGGCAAAAAACGGTTCAGCTTTCATAAGGGCCCCATATTCTCCAATATCATCTTGGCCGATGAGATCAACCGTACGCCACCCAAGACCCAAGCGGCCCTTTTGGAGGCCATGCAGGAGTTTGAGGTCACCTACGGCGATACCACCTATGCGTTGGATAGGCCTTTTTTCATTCTGGCCACCCAGAACCCCATAGAACAATCGGGCACTTTTGTGTTGCCCGAAGCCCAACAAGACCGCTTTCTCTTGTACATAAAAATAGCGTACCCCACGGCCCAAGACGAATCGGCCATTTTAAAGGCCACGACAGGGAGCGCCAAACCTGTTCTGCAAAAAGTAATTTCTGGGGAGGATATCCTGCGCTTGCAGGAACTGGTGCGGCAGGTGTCCATCAGTGATGGGCTCATCACCTATGTCAGTACCCTTATCCGGGCCACAAGGCCCAGTACGTCTTCCCGTCCTTTTGTAAAGGAATGGGTGGATTGGGGCGCCGGGCCACGTGCCGGGCAGGCCATGATACTCACCGCCAAGGCCCATGCCCTTCTAGAGGGGCGACTGTCCGTGACCTTGCAAGACCTCCATCAGGTGGCATTGCCTGTGCTTCGCCATAGGGTGTTGGTCAATTTTAGGGCAGAGGCAGAGGGCATTACCTCCGATCAGGTGGCCCTAAACCTATTGAAGGAAATAAAGCTCAAGGATTAAAATGGCCCGCCAAGACCCTACAACCCTGCTCACCCCAGAAATGGTGAATTCCGTTTCCGGCCTGTCCTTGATCGCCAAGGTGGTGGTAGAGGGCTTCATGGCGGGCATCAATAGCAGTGTACGGGTGGGGCCGGGCATGGAGTTCAGCCAGTACAGGGGCTATGAGCGGGGAGATGACCTTCGCCTGTTGGATTGGAAGATGTTGGCGCGTTCCGGAAGGTACTATATCAAGCAATCGGAAATTGAGAGCCATGTCACCATCAAGTTTATTGTGGATGCCAGCGCCTCCATGGAACATACAGAAGACGGACTCTCCAAATTACAGTTGGCGCGCGCCATCATCGCCTGTCTGGCCTATTTGGCCCATGGGCAGGGCGATGCCGTGGGGCTTTTCGCCCTAAATGAGAATGAGACCAAACAGGTGTACCCCAAAACGGACCAAAAGCAGTTCCAGCGCATGCTATTTGAACTCTTAAAGGTGAACGCCCAGGGCAAATGGCCCAAAACGGCCGTTTCCGCCAAAAACATTCAAGGCCGTGGGGACAAGGAGTTGCTCTTTTTCATCACGGATATGTACGAGGAAGGGCAGGAGCTCACCCACTTCATCACCGGATTAAGGACCCCAAGGAACGAGGTCGCGGTGCTGCACCTCATGGGCAGGGCAGAGCGGGAACTGGGCTACCAGGATCAGGTCACTTTTGAAGATCTGGAAACGGGAGCCAAGGTAAAAGTAGATGTTAAAAGGGCACGTAAGGAATACTTGAGGGCCTTGGAAGAGAAGACAACGACCATAAAGGACGCACTGCTGCATAAGGGCATTGGCTACCATCAATTTCAGATGGATGAACCGCTGGGCGCCCTCTTGGCCGCATTTTTAAAGGAACGAAAAAAGATCAGGTAACATGGCATTCACCCATCCGTTGTACTTATGGGGCCTCTTGGGGCTTTTGGTGCCGTTGGCCATCCATTTATGGAGCAAGAAGGAGGCCAAGACCATCAAAGTGGGCAGTATCGCCCTCTTGAAGGAATCCACTTCTAAAAAATCGCGCAGCTTACAATGGAATGAATGGGCTCTTTTGGCCCTACGGATGTTATTGGTCACGGGCCTGGTGCTGCTTATGGCGGGTCCGCAAATGTTGGGGCGGAAAAATCAGGATAAAGTGGCCTATTTTGTGGAACCGTCCCTTAACGCTCAGCTAGGGCAGGCCTTGTTGGACAGTCTGGCCCAAGAAGCGCCCGTGCACCTTTTGCAACAAGGATTCCCCCTTTGGCAGCCCAATGGGGCAGTGGATATGGTGTTCCAAACGCCACATTACTGGCAATGGGCCAAGGCCTTGGAGGAGTTCCCGGCAGATAGCTTGGTACTGTTCACCCAAGGACTACAACAGGGCATCCGCGGAAAGCGGCCCCAAGTGGCAAAGCCCATGCACTGGGTGGTTTTGGAGGGTGAGGTGGAGCAAACGGTGCCTTGGCAAGTGCAACGAAATGGCGATATGGCGCGCATCACACAGTTCAGGTCCACTTCGGCCATGGGGGAATTCATCGTGGAGGAACGCCCTTGGAAGGAGGTGGAACCCTATCTGAATCCTTCCGGAGACAGCTTAATGCTGCCGTGGCAAGGAGGGCAGCGCTCCGTTCCTTTGGTGGGGGACACCCCTTTGAAAATCGGACTTTATGCCAACACGGATTTTGAAAATGAACAAAAATACATCAAGTCGGCCTTTACGGCACTGGCCAAGTTTTGGCAACGGGAGCTGCTCATCATCCCAATGGCGGAGGGTGATAGCGTGGAATCGGATGTGGATCTTTTGGTCTGGTTGGCCCAAGCGCCTAGCCCCACCTTTCAAGGACCCAGGCTTGTATTCAAGGAGGATGCCCTGGCCGATGACCTTATCGCGGCAGGACCCAGCCCACGGGTCTTTCATCTTACGGCACGGTTGGATGCCGAGCGCGCCACCCAGGCCCGTTTGCCCGAGCAATTGGCACGGTTGGTATATCCCACAGATCAATTGCACGCACAAATCGCTGAATACGACCAGCGCAACGTTCCCCTTGAGACCTTGCGGCCCAGACCAAAAGCACCACAAGAAAAGGTACGACAGCAAGCTGGGCAAGCCCTCTCCCTATGGGTTTGGGGGGCATTGGTCGTCCTGTTCCTCGCGGAACGGACGTTGGCACATATACGAAAACAATGAAGCACACGCCTAAAACCTATTTGCACCGTTTTGCCCAGCAATGGCAGGCCCTTCGCTATGCGGAGGCCGGAGCCTATGCCTTGGGTGCGGCACTGTTGGTGGGCTTGGCCCTCGGCAGTCCGCTGTGGGGCCTTGCTGTGGCCGCGCTGGTAGGGGCCGTAGCGGTGGTTATACTCCGCCCGTGGCACTGTACCGCAGAACGAAGCGCTACCTATGTGGACGCCCATTTGGCCGAGGTGCACCACAGTAGCGCCCTTTTGCTGCAGCCCGTGGAGCAGCTTCCGGCACTGGCGCGCTTGCAGCAGTACCGTACCGGGCAGGTGCTGCTGGAAAAGGGGAAAGAGCTGCGGCCGCCCCATGGGTTGAAAAGGGCCCTGCCCCTTATGCTGCTAATGGCGCTCTTGGGCGGTTTCTTGGCGCAACGTGGCGTGCTGGCCCCATGGGGAGGAGCAAGGGGCACGGAAGGGCCTTCCATACAATTTGCGCCGGTGTCGGACCGTAGTGACGAAAGGGCGGTGGTGCCAGAACTTGTGGCGCAGGAGATCACCTTGACCTACCCTAACTATACAAAGATGGCCCCTTGGCAAGGCTCGGAACCCAACATCAAGGCGGTAGAGGGCACGCGTATTCGTTGGCAGCTGGCCTTTGATGCGCCCGTGCAGCAGGTGGTCTGGGAATCCATGGGGGAAGAGCGGCCGCTTGAAACGTCCGGCGAGGGCTATGGCCTGTCCCTTTCTCTGGAGGCCTCACGCTTTTACAGTTTCCGCTTTGTGGATGGGAACGGTGAAAGCCATGTAACGGAGCTGTATGCATTGGAGGCCGTGCCCGATACAGAACCCACCATCACCATGGGCGATGCCCCCCAGTATGTCTATTTTGAACATACGGATGTGAAGGAGATCACCGTAAACGCGAACATCTTGGATGATTTTGGTACGGCCACGGCACATATCATTGCCACGGTGAGCAAGGGCTCCGGGGAATCCGTTAAGTTTCGGGAGGAACGGCTTTCGTTTGATACGGGCTTCGTGCCGGGGAGCACGAAGTTATCGCTCCAAAAGACAATGGATTTGGATGCCTTGAAGATGGCCGTGGGAGATGAGCTCTATTATTATGTGGAAGCAGTGGACCATAGGCAACCACGACCCAACATCGCGCGGAGCGAGACCTATTTTGCCATTATAAAGGATACCGTTACAGACACCTTCGCCGTTGAGGGCGCCATGGGGGTGGACCTTATGCCCGATTATTTCAGGAGCCAACGCCAATTGATCATAGATACCGAAAAATTGTTGAAGGACAAACCCGCACTCTCCGAAACCGAATTTAAGTCGCGCAGCAACGAACTGGGGTTTGACCAAAAGTCATTGCGACTCAAATACGGCCAGTTTATGGGCGATGAGAGCGAAATGGCCCTGGATACGGAAACCACGGAAGCCCCTGGGGAAGATCATGACCACGACCATGACCACGAGGATGGCGAAGAGGACCCTTTGGCGGCCTATACCCATGATCATGATGGGGACAATGAGCACAACTTGGTGCCCCAAGAAGAAGAAAAAGAGGACCCCCTACACGACTATATCCACAACCATTCCGATCCGGAAGAAGCCACCCTGTTTGAGGAATCGCTCAAGAGCAAACTGCGCAAGGCCCTGAACATCATGTGGGACGCCGAGCTGCACCTGCGCCTGTACGACCCCAAGAAATCCTTGCCCTACCAATATGACGCCCTACAACTGATTCAGGAAATCAAGAACAGTGCCCGCATCTATGTGCACCGCATTGGGTTTGATCCCCCGCCTATCAAGGAGGACAAGCGGCTCACGGGAGATATCACCACGGTGGACAATGTGCAAAAAACGAGCGAACAGATGTATGAACCCACCTATCCCAACATGAGGCGGGCCGTTGCCCGTTTGGAGGTGCTGGCCCAAAATCCGTCTGGATACGGGCCCACGGATGGGGCGGTGCTCACCGCGGCGGGAAACGAACTCGCCCGTTTGGCGGTGGCGGAACCCGGCACCCATCTGCAGCTCCTACAACAAGTGAAGGGCTTGGAACAGGCGGCTGCCCGCACGCCCAGCAACTACCGCAACGTACAAAAGGGACTCATGGCGCTGCTGCCCCCAACCGAGGCCACCCCAAGGGCCAGGCAACAGGTACAGGATAAGGTACAGCAATTGTTTTTAAACGCACTACGGGAGTATGACTAGTTCGTGGCAATGGATACGGGAAGAGCTGTTCTGGCCCACGGTATTGGGCTGTGGGGTACTGCTGCTCGCCTTTTTGGCCAAGGAGCTCTT
>CAKZLG010000212.1 GCA_937125035.1 uncultured Maribacter sp.
CATTCAAAAAGACCTGGGCATAGAAGATCAACCCCTTATTTGTTACAACGGTGCATTGGTGTTGGAAAATGGAAAAGCGATCATAAGCACCACCATTTCGGCTGACATTACGAATGAGGTCTATGCCCTTTGCAGGCCTTTGGAAACAGATTTGGGCCTTTACCATAACACCGCTTGGCACGTGCCAAAATTGTCCGATAGGGTAGACAAGGAAATACGCTACACCAAGACCGTGCCCACGATCAAAGATACGGCACAGACCCTTTTGGAGTGGGAGAAAACGAACACAGGTGCCCATAAAATTATGCTAATGGGCAATGTGCGGCATACCGATCGGTTACAGGCAACGCTGAACGCCCTTTTCTCCGAAGAACTTTATATCTACCGCTCCAACGACACTTTGATCGAATTGGCACCTAAAGAAGTTTCCAAACTAAAGGGTATTTCCGCATTATTAAAGCCCGGGGAAGCCTTAAGGGATGTCATGGCTTTTGGCGACAATTACAATGACCTGGAGATGTTGGCGCAATGTGGCCTGGGCGTGGCAGTGGCCAATGCGCGGGAAGCTGTAAAACAACTCGCCGATCATGTTGCCTTGACCAATGTGGAAGATGGGGTGGCCAAGTTCTTGGCAGAAAACGTACATATTTAAGTATATTTGGGCTTTAACGAACCTATGCCCATGGACCCCATTTCGGCAGAACCCCTCATTACCGATGATACCATTGTCTTTGGGCTATTGGCCCTTTGCCTTGGATTTATATTTTATACCTCCTCCAAGACAACGGGCTTTTGGAGCAAGTTCTATGGCATAGTGCCCGGGGTGCTCATGTGCTATCTCTTGCCCGCCGTACTTGCCAGTATGGGGGTAATCTCAGATGAACGCTCCAATCTTTATTTTATGGCGAGCAGGTACCTTTTACCAGCAGCATTGGTACTCATGACCTTGAGCATAGACCTAAAGGCCATTGCCAACCTTGGGTCCAAGGCTCTGATCATGTTCCTAACGGGCACCGTGGGCATCATCATTGGGGGTCCTTTGGCCATTCTCTTGGTATCCATTTTTTCCCCGGAGACCGTAGGCGGCAATGATTTTGATGCCATTTGGCGAGGCCTTGCCACCATTGCCGGCAGTTGGATCGGCGGTGGGGCCAACCAAGCGGCCATGTTGGAGATTTTTCAGTACAATCCGGAAAAATATGGCGGAATGGTCTTGATAGACATTGTAGTGGCCAATGTTTGGATGGCCATTATCCTCTTAGGGGTGGGCAAAACAAAAAAAATAGATGCCTGGTTGAAAGCAGATACCCGGGCCATTGAGGAACTACGCGTAAAGGTCACCGCCTTTACAGAGCGGATCACCAGGGTGCCCACCCTATCCGATTATATGATCATGTTGTCTCTTGCCTTTACTGCAGTGGGCATTTCCCATTTTTTCGGTAACCATATCAGCAGCTATCTTACCTCAACTTTTGAAGGTGTTGCGGATACCAAAAGTTTTCTTTCTTTTTTGGGCTCCGGTTTCTTTTGGATGGTCGTCTTGGCCACCACGGCAGGCATAGGCCTTTCCTTCACAAAAGCCAAGACGTACGAGGGGGCGGGTGCCAGTAAACTGGGCGGGGTCTTCATTTATATTTTGGTGGCCACCATAGGCATGAAGATGGACCTCGGCAAGGTTTTGGAAAATCCGGGCCTTATTGCTGTTGGCTTTATTTGGATCGGCATACATGCCGGTCTGCTCATCTTGGTGGCCAAATTGATCAAGGCCCCCTATTTCTTTTTGGCCGTGGGCAGCCAGGCCAACGTGGGTGGCGCTGCTTCAGCACCCGTGGTAGCAGCGGAATTTCATCCGTCCCTTACCTCTGTAGGGGTACTGCTGGCTGTTTTGGGATACGTAGTGGGCACGGGGGGAGCGTTACTGTGCGCTTATCTCATGGAAGTCGCTTCTATGGCCCCTTGATTTCCAAATGTGGGTTAAAGAGCATGTCCTTCTTTCGAAAAAAATGTGGATATTTGCCGCCTAATTGATGGTTTATGAAAAAAGTTCTGGTCTTATTTGTTTTCACCGTTTTATTGATTTCCTGCGCTTCTGAATCTGAAAATACGATGATGGTAACCGGAAACATCAAGGGGTTGAAAAAAGGGACCCTGTACCTGCAGCACATCCCGGATTCCACCTTGGTGACCATGGATTCCCTATTGATTGACGGCGATGGTTCCTTTACGTTTAAGACCCCATTGGAAAGTCCGGAGGTATTCTACCTCTATCTTGATAAAAAGGACAATAATGACATCAATGACAGGATTACCTTTTTTGGGGAACCGGGCATCATTACCATCAACACCACTTGGAATACGTTTGACACCCAGGCCAACATCACCGGTTCGGAAAGCCATACAAAATTGGAGGAATATAGGGAAGTGATGTCCAACATCAACAAAAAAAATATGGAGATCATGATGGGCGCTTCCCAAGCGGATAAGCCGTTGGATTCTCTCGCGTTGGATTCCCTGCAACGCCTTAGCATGAGAAATACCCAACGTGGCTATGCCTTTGCCATCAATTTTGCATTGAACAATAAAGACTCCTATGTGGCGCCCTATATTGCCGTAAAGGAAATCCCAGAGGCCAATGTGAAGTATTTGGATTCCATTGCACGTGTACTGCCAAAAGAAGTATACAACTCCAAATATGGCAAAGAACTCCAGGCACTACTAGAGCAAGAGAACTAAAAAGAGGGTTTCCAAAAAGTCTACTTTATCCTAAACTGTCACCTCCAAGAACGTCAATACATATTGACCATGAAGAACTTAACGTTCTTCACAAGCTGGAACGGACAGGGGAAACGACCTTCAAGACCCCCTCTTTTCTGCATTCTTTGTCAACTAGTTCAAGGCGTTGACCTCCTCCACTAGTTTCGTGGCCTTTACTTCCAATTCTTGGCGAACCGACTTTAAGTGGGCCTTTCTGTTTTCCACCTGCCTGTCGTTCACCTTGGTGATCAACTCATCAAAAGTGGCAATGGCCCCATCAATGATCTTTGACCCTTCTTTGGAATCTTGTTTGCCATTGGAGGCCTCCACAACGTAAACGGCCTCTATGATATCGCCCAACACGTTGTTTATATCTTTTTTCAATTCTTTAATACTAGCCATATTGCTTAATTTTTTGCAAAAGTACAATAATAGTGCTGCACGTGCCCTGCAATTTATCTAAATCGTTATTTCCAACACCTGTATGCCTGCCGTATTTAAAGTGAACGCCGGTGCACAGGCCGGTATCAAAACGGTTTCACCTTTCTTTACGTTTACAGAACCATCGGTTGTACTTACTTCGCCTTCACCGGACACGCACATTAAAATGGTGAATGCATCACGCTCTTGGATATCTTTGGAATAGTCCGATTCAAGATTCAAAAAGTCGGTCTTGAAATAAGTACAGTCCACCATGGTATTTACATGATTCTTATGTTTGGCATAGGATACTTTAAAATCATCTTTATTGGAAAAATCAATGGCATCCAAGGCTAGCTCCGTGTGCAGTTCCCTAAGGTTGCCCTGCTTGTCCCTTCGGTTGAAATCATAGACCCTATAGGTAACATCAGAGGTCTGCTGTATCTCCGCTAGCAATACGCCCGCCCCAATGGCATGTATCTTGCCCGTATTGATGAAAAAGGTATCCCCCTCCTTTACCGATTCATGGTTCAGTACTTCCAAGATACGGTCTTCCTTCAAAAAATTTTTATAACGTTCCCGGTCCATTTCTTGGTTGAAGCCCACGATGAGACGGGCTTCCGGATCAGCATCCATGATGTACCACATTTCCGTTTTTCCGAAGGAATTATGGCGCTCCTTGGCCAAGGCATCATTGGGGTGCAATTGAATGGAAAGGTCCAGTTTGGCGTCTATGAACTTAATGAGAATGGGGAATTCAGTACCAAAACGCTCTATGACCCCTTGGCCCAGAAGTGCTGCTCCAAACTCCTCCATAAGCCTCTGCAGATCCTTTCCCGCATATGGGCCATTGGCAACTACCGAAACGTCTCCCG
Organism: uncultured Maribacter sp.; assembly: GCA_937125035.1. Lineage (GTDB taxonomy): Bacteria > Bacteroidota > Bacteroidia > Flavobacteriales > Flavobacteriaceae > Maribacter. The sequence goes on from CAKZLG010000212.1 coordinate 4,050, forward strand.
GCACCGCGGACACCTCCCAACTTTCTCCTGTATTAACACTCTTCAATGGTTTTCCGAGTACATCACCCAGTTTGGTTCCGCCCCATAGGCGTTCTTTTAAAATGGGAACAAATTGTAAAGGATAGCATTTCATAAAGTGACATGATTAATTAAATGGAATGTGATACTAAAACGTGGGCTTTCCCATTTTCTTATACCATGTGGGGTGGACTTTACCCGCTGAAGGTCACAAAATTCCGTGGGGTTTCGTAAAGTACGATCTCTAAATCCATATCCTTGGCGATGTGCTTGCGCAATTTTTGCCAGATCACTACGGCGATATTTTCCGCAGTAGGGTTGAGGTTTTCAAATTCCGGCACTTCTATATTCAGATTTTTATGGTCCATAGCGTCTTCTACCTCACTTTTGATCAGGTCCTTCAATACCTTCATATCCATGACATAGCCCGTTTCCGGATCGATTGTTCCGGTTACGCTTACGATCAGCTCATAATTGTGCCCGTGAAAATGGGGATTGTTGCAGAGACCGAAGATCGCCTCGTTTTGGGCATGGTCCCAATCTTTTCTATACAACCTGTGCGCCGCATTGAAATGTGCCTTTCTACTGACTTTTACCTTCATTGTGCAAAATCGTTTTCAAACATATGTTGGTAAAATTTTTCAAAGATGATCTTGAACCAAGCGGTATAGGCCTGGGGGTTTTCCACCATATCTTTCTTAATATCCTTAGGCAGCATCCATTTCCAGTCAGACACTTCCGCAGGATTTATGGAAGGGGCATCGTTAAAATGGCCCATCATAACGTGATCCAATTCATGCTCTGTTAGGCCATTATCAAAAGGAGCCTTGTAGATAAAGGAAAATAATTCCTTGAGTTCTGTGGAAAAGCCCATTTCCTCCATCAATCTTCTTTTGCCCGCGGCCACGTTGGTCTCCCCTACCCGTTGATGGCTGCAGCAGGTATTGGTCCATAGCAATGGGGAATGGTATTTATGGGCCGCCCTTTGTTGTAGCATGACCTCTCCTTCCCCGTTCATTACAAAAACGGAAAAGGCCCTGTGCAACAACGCCTTTTCATGGGCCTCCATTTTTGGCATGGTGCCCAATTGCTCGTCTTTTTCGTTAACGAGTATTACACTTTCTTCTTTCATAGAAAGTAAAAATAAGGCCTTTGCCCTGTTTGGCAATGCCAGCCCACCTAAGAAATAGCCAGGGCATGAAAATTTTAAGGAAATTTTAAAAGAATCTTGGCGATTTCTGATTGTTCTTGGTAAAGAAGAAATCATAGCGCAGAATGACCTCAAATGAACCGTCATTGAAGGCAGCGCTGCCCAACTCCGTTATTTCACGGTCATAGGCCAGCCCAATCAGAAAATTATTTGAAATATTGAAGCCCACCAAACCACTAAAAGCGGCATCCCATCTGTAGGCTGCGCCCAAAATGAATTTTTCATTGAACATAAAATTGGTAGAGAGATCCAATTGCAATGGTGCCCCTTGTGTGACCTTCGTCAAAAGGCTGGGTTTAAACTTAACATTAGGGTTCAAATCCCAAACATAGCCCGTTATAAAGTAAAAATTCATTTGCTCCTTTGCCGTTGACAAGGTGGATTCCTGAAAATGGGAAGTTTCCAAAAACCGAGGTACTGAAAGGCCTGCATAGAATTGGTTGGTATGGTAATAGACCCCCGCCCCAAAGTTGGGGGACAACCTATTGTCTATATCCTGCTGAAGGGTTTGGTCCGGCGCAAATTGGTTGAGTTCCGAAAATCGGATGTCCAACAAATTGGCACTGGCCTTGAGGCCAAAACTTAACTTCCCTTCATCAGACGTTTTTATGGTATAGGAAAAGTCCACATCAAAGGCGGTTTCCGATGTAGGTCCGATCCTATCGTTCACTACGGACAAACCCAATCCTACGCCTCTGTAACCAACAGGGGAGTGAATGTTGAAGGTCTGCGTTTCCGGGGCTCCATCCAGACCAATCCATTGGCTACGATGCAACGCTGCAATGCTCATATGGCCCCTAGAACCGGCATAACCGGGGTTTACACTCATGGTATTGTACATGTATTGAGTGTATTGGGCATCTTGTTGTGCCATGCCAAACCACCCCAAGCCCATGGCCATGAACAGCAACTTTATGGAGAGCTGCGAAGGTATTCTCAATAGGGATTCCAAATTGTGCATCGTTGTTATCTGTTTATATAAATATAACCGGAGAGGGATTTCATGGTGCTATTTTGTTCTTCATAATCCAAGATATAGAAGTAGGTGCCCACGGGCAGTTTATTGTCCACATCTACGGTTACCCTGCCTTTTGAGGTACCATCAAAAACATTCCCTTCGGTATTGTAGGCATTGGTGGTATAGACCAGTACGCCCCATCTGTTATATATACGCAGGGAGTTGTTGGGGAAATTCTCCAAGCCACTTATCTGCAATACATCATGCACCCCATCTCCATTGGGTGTAATTACGTTGAATACTTCAATCACATCTCCCTGAACACCAAGGTCTGGGTCTAGGTAATTGGGTATGCCGTTACCATTGGCATCATCATTGGCATAATCCCCATCACCATTCAAATCTTCATCTATGGTTTCTATACCATCGTCGTCGTCGTCCGTATCCCTATAATCCAACTCAAGATCACCATCCGTATTGGGCAATTGGTTGAAGGGGTCATTATAGCCATCATTTACATTGATATCTGAAATCACTTCTCCCTCATAGCCATCGTCCAAGCCATCGTTATCCGTATCCAAACCTAGGGCGACCACATCTGGCACACCATCATGATCGGCGTCGTGGGCCTCTATGGCATCGGGCACGTTATCGTTATCACTATCCTCATCCACATAGTCCGGTAGGCCGTCACCGTCGGTATCCACTGGAATAATGCCTACATTTCCATTGTTTTCATAGGCGTCGTCCATGCCATTTCCGTTGGCATCCACGCCGCTAGGTGCTATATAGTCCGCTGTGGTCTGTGCCTCTACATTGTCCGGTATGCCGTCATTGTCACTGTCAATGTCCAAATAATCCGGTATTCCGTCCCCATCCGTATCGGTTGGGTTGGTGGCTGGATCATTGTCCGAATCAAGGTTCAAATCTTCAAAACTATCCGCAATACCGTCATTATCGCTATCCAGATCTGTGCCTATTGGACTAACGATCAAGGTTACAGTGGCCGTGCTACAATTGCCTAAGGTATCACAAAGGGTATAGGTAAAGGAGTCCGTTCCCACAAACCCATTGTTTGGGAAATAGGTGGCCACATCATCGCTAGGATCACTGGGGGTGCCCCCATCGTTTATGGTCACCGAACCTTGAGTGGGCTGGGTTACGCTAAAAGTTCCTGTCGTAGGAAGATCATTGTCATTTAAAAAGAGGTCTGGTAAATCCGTTATTTGATTTTCATCTATGGATACAACATCATCCACAGCGTCCACAATAGGCAGAACGGTAAGGGTGACTGTGGCCGTGCTACAGTCCCCAACAGAATTGCAGACGGTATAATCAAAACTGTCCGTACCGTTGAAATCAGGATCTGGAACATAGGTAAACACATCATCCCTAGGGTCGTTGGGTGTACCATTATCGTCAATGGCAACAGTGCCGTTGGGCGGATCTGTTACGCTCACATTACCCATATCCGGTAAATCGGAATCATTGGCAAAAACATCCACCACCAAAGGTTGGTCCTCATCCGTACTTACCATATCATCCACCAAATTGGCCGCTTGTTGCAGACAGACCACGGTAAAATTGGGAAGTGCCTTGGCGTTGCCGGCCTTATTGACCGTTGCGGTATACCGTTCCACGGCATCAGTTGATATGACCATAGGGGCCAATGGGTCTCCCCCAATAGCAGGGGACCATGACACCGTAGCGTCCGAAGGAACACTGGCGCTAATGTCCAATGTTACCTCATTGTCCGGATTATTACAATTGGTCACAATGAAATATCCAGTGGCATTGGAACCGCACAATGTACCATCATAGGTGGCAAAATAAATGCCGGGCTGGGTGACCTCGTAAAAAAAATCCGTTCCCAAAACCATGCTCGGGGCCGAGGCCTCGTACCAACGATAGTTGTTCTCATCCGTACTACTGGGTGCCTCCAACCTAAACTGTGCTTGGGCTGCCAGTATGCCGATCAGGAACATGATCAAGGTAAGAACCGAAATTTTATATGGACTGTTTCTCTTCAAAACCAATTGGGGTTGTGCGTTCAATTTATCTTACAACAAACACTACGTTGATGAGCGAATTATAGTCCGGGGGCGTACCTACCACATCGTATTGCAGCACACCATTGGCATCAATGGCATCAATGTTCAAGACTGCCGGGTCCGCAAAGGTGACGTAATAGTAAAGCTCCGTTCTGCCGTAGGTGGGCACGGTTGCCGGGGCACCTGCACTGGCCGTAAAATTGGCCGCTGAACCACCATACTGGTCCAAATATTCCTGATACAAATCTACCGTGGCATTGTTTACCAAAGCGGAAGCATCAATGGCGATGGAGGGTGGATAGAATATTTTGGAAGCCTTCAAGCTATTCACCTTCCTTAAATTACCGTTGGCATCAGCAGTAACCAGTTCATCAGTATCAGCAGCGACAGGAAGGTTTCGTACCCGTCCAGTACCATTAACATCAAGATTACCAGTGATATCCGTGTCTTGGTTTAGGTCGATGTTATCGGTTCTCAAGTTAATCACCGTTGTCATTGATGGTGCAGCACCAGCGGTTACATTATCCGCCAATTGAAATCCCATACCTGCTGTAGTACCGTCCACATCCGTACGAATACGGGCACTTGAACCGTTACTGTCCGGTATTTGCCCTGCATGGTTAAAGGTAAGGTTGGCATTACCACCGCCATCGTTTAAGGTAACGGCAACGGCTGCAGAACCGTCAGTTCCTACTTGCAGTCGATTACCGGGCAAATAAACGCTCGCATCCCCGTTTTCAGCCACGGTATCATCCGCTTTGTTGTTAAATGGATTGTCGTTGAAACCAGTTAATGTACTAAGATCTACACTATTGCCACCCGTCGCAGGGTTCGTCAAAGTCAACGTATTCCCGCTCAAACTCAAATCCGTAAGCTCGTTCGTTATGCTGCCATCAACCTCAGTGAACGTTGTTAAATAACCATTATTGGCCACAAAGGCGTCTACCTCGGTCTCCGTCAACTGCGTATCATTGTCGATATCGTCGGCAAAGCCCGCTGGGATATTCGTGATGTTCGTCCAGTCCGGTGTAATGGTAGATCCATCAACGGAAAATACTGTTCCCGTTAGGTCCAATCCGGCACCCGCTGTATATTCTGTATTATCATCAGTGTTATCCGCAAAACCGGCAGGAATGCTCGTAATAT
>CAKZLG010000213.1 GCA_937125035.1 uncultured Maribacter sp.
TGTTATTTTTGCGGTATGCGGAAGAACAAGAACAAACCCATTTTTGAGCACGTGGAAGTGGTTGATGCAGGGGCCAAAGGCAAGACCATAGGCAAGGCGCCAGATGGAAGGGTCATTTTTTTGAACAATACGGTGCCAGGTGATATTGTTGATGTACAGACCTTAAAAAAGAAGAAATCCTACTTTGAAGGAAAAGCGATTCACTTTCATACGCTGTCCGACAAAAGAACGGAACCCGTATGCCAGCATTTTGGCGTTTGCGGGGGCTGTAAATGGCAGCATATGGGCTATGAGCACCAACTCCACTATAAGCAGCAGGAAGTGGAAAACAACCTAAAAAGACTGGGACATTTAACTCTACCTCCGCTAGATCCCATTTTGGGCTCCCGCGACCCCTTTTTCTATAGGAACAAAATGGAATTTTCCTTTTCGGACAGCCGGTGGTTGACCCAAGATGAGATACGGTCTGACCAGGATATTTCTGATAGAAATGCACTGGGTTTTCATATTCCCGGTATGTGGGACAAAATTTTGGACATCCAAAAATGCCACCTTCAAGAAGACCCTTCCAATGCCATACGCTTGGAGACCAAAGCCTTTGCCACACAAAATGGCCTTTCCTTTTTCAACCCCAGAAAACAAGAGGGACTACTCAGAACATTGATGATACGAACAGCATCTACCGGTGAGGTCATGGTGTTGGTACAGTTCTACAGGGATGATGAAGGGCAACGCCAACTTTTGCTAGACCATCTGCACCATACCTTCCCAGAGATCACAGCGCTATTGTACATCATCAATCAAAAACAGAACGACAGCTTCTACGACCAAGAAGTGGTATGTTATGCGGGGCGCGACCATATTTTTGAAGAAATGGAAGACCTCCGTTTTAAGATCACCGCAAAATCATTTTACCAGACCAATCCACAACAGGCCCACGAACTATATAAAGTAACTAGAGATTTTGCACAACTTACGGGAAATGAACTGGTCTACGATCTCTACACAGGCACTGGCACCATTGCGCAGTTCGTGGCCAAAAAGGCCAAAAAGGTAGTGGGCATAGAATCCGTTCCCGAAGCCATTACCGCGGCTAAGGAAAATGCACAAGGGAATGACATAATGAACGCCGAATTTTTTGTGGGCGATATGAAAAATGTATTCAACCCAGACTTTATACAGCAGCACGGTCACCCCGATGTGATCATCACAGATCCACCAAGAAACGGCATGCACCCGGCCGTGGTACAGCAAATATTGAATGTAGCGCCACAGAGGGTCGTGTACGTAAGTTGTAATAGTGCTACCCAGGCCAGAGATCTGGCTTTGATGAAAAATGAGTACACCATTGTTAGGGTACAGCCTGTGGATATGTTTCCACAGACCCATCACGTAGAAAATGTCGTACTTTTGGAAAAGCGCTAATATTAAGATAAAATATATCTTTTGTTTGGATCCCCATGAACACAACCCAGCGAATTACATGCACCCCACGAAAAGAAACAACGAACAATAGATGAGAAACCGGGCTACTTGCTTTCTGTTCTTTCTTTTGGCAATGGGTCTGTCCTCTTGCGAAAAAGACGATATCTGCGTTGAAGGCAACACCCCTTTACTGGTCATTGACTTCATCAATGTGGCGGCAACAACCCAATTAAAGAACGTGAACGACCTCCGTGTAGTGGGTTTGGGCACTACGGCGGTAGTGAATACGACTACGGATAGAACGGATGTCAATACCATTCGGGTTCCGCTCAAGACCAATGAAGATACCACCAGCTTTTTGCTCATCCGAAATTCAGCTACCAATGATGCCGGTGCCGAGACCGGCGACGTAGATACCCTGATGCTGAGCTATGAACGCGTTGAGGATTTTACTTCCAGGGCCTGTGGCTTTGTAGTGAATTACAATAACCTTTCGGCCAGTTTGGTAGGCAGTGCGGACAATTGGATAGACCGAGCACTCGTTGTACGGGCCCAGGTCATTAATTCAGATTCTACCCATGTACAGATATTTCATTAGCGTTGGTTCCTTTCTGTTGTTGACGGTTTCCCTTGGCATTGCCCAAGAGGATACCATTGATTTAAGTCCAAAGGACTCCATAGTCTACCAACAATCCTATGGCCTCAGGGCGGGTGTGGATTTGAGTAGGCCCATAATGAGCTCACTGGATGACAATTACACAGGCTTTGAGATCGTGGCTGATTATAGGCTCATGGAAGATCTTTACATTGCGACAGAACTGGGCACCGAGGATAGAACGAAACAAGAAGACCTTTACAACTTCACCACCACGGGCAGTTACCTTAAAATTGGTGTGGACAAAAATACCTATGCCAATTGGTACGGGGAACAGAACTCCATTTTTTACGGGGGGCGTTTGGCATTTTCCAGTTTTTCCCAAACATTGAACAGTTACCAATATTTCAACTCCAACCGGTATTGGAGCCCAGACGGGTTTGCATTGGGTTCTACCGAAACTGAGGAATTTACCGGCAGAACGGCCAGTTGGTTGGAATTTGTATTTGGCACCAAGGTGGAACTTTTTTCCAATATTTTTATGGGGGCCAGCATTAGGTTGGGATTTTTATTGAGCGATTCAGATAACGCCCGTTTTCCCAACTTATGGATTCCGGGTTTCAATAAGGTAACGGATGACAGCAGGTTTGGGGTGGGTTACAATTACTCCATTTCTTATTTTTTGCCACTTTACAAGAAAAAGAAAAAACCGGAAACCCTTCCCCAAGGGGAATGATCAGAGCTCCCTTGGACCCTTTTTAAAAACCCATTTCACGAATATTCTTTCACCCTCATCTGTCTTGACCACTGCGAATTTTGGGGCCATAATACTGGCCAGTATGGCCGCAACCATGGCCAAAACAAAACGCTCCCAAGGAAAAAAGTAGCCCATAAAGAACCTAAAGATGATGAAAAGTAGGGCAAATGATATAAAGTTATAGGCTAAGGCCTTGTGTTTTGGTGCCATTATTCCGGGGTTTGAAATTTACTTTTTTTGCTGCCCTCGTACATTTCGTAATGTACTAAACGCGACTCCAAGTGACTGTTGTATACCTTTATTTTGCGAGATGGCCTTAAGCCCACAAACTTCAGTGCGGGAAGGTTGGATGTAATGAACCAAGCATGTGTACCGGGATAACCTTGTTTTAGGGTGTCTCCAATCCCCTTATAAAATTCCTCCATATCCAAGCTCAAACGTTCCCCATAAGGGGGGTTGAATACCATGTGCAATGGTCCTTGTGTTGTTTTTTCGCTCTTAAAGAAATTTTTACGCTCTATCACTATCCACTCTGCAAGGTTGGCCTCCTCCACATTGTCCTGCGCTTTTCTTACCGCAGAGGGCGCCTTGTCATACCCTATGATCTTATGGTGGAAATCCTTGGCCCTTTTTAAACTGGCCTGTACAATGGTGTCATATAGGGGGGCATCAAAATCGGGCCACTTTTGAAAGGCAAAGCCCTTTCTATTGATATTTGCCGGAATATTGCAGGCGATCATGGCCGCTTCGGTCAAAAAAGTTCCGCTACCACACATGGGATCCAGAAAATCACACTGTCCGTCCCAACCGCTCAAAAGCAGGAGACCTGAGGCCAGCACCTCATTAATGGGCGCAATGTTCGTGGCGGTTCTATAGCCCCTATGGTGCAGGGAAGCCCCAGAGCTGTCCAAGCTAATAGTGCATTGATCTCTATGGATGTGCACATTGATGCGCATGTCTGGATCTTTGATATCCACATTGGGTCTTTTGCCATGGGTCTGCCTAAATTGGTCCACAATGGCATCCTTCGTTTTTTGGGAAACGTATAGGGAGTGGGTAAATTGATCGGAATGTACCGTGGCGTCTATGGCAAAGGTATGGTCAAGGGAAAGATAGGGGGCCCAATCCATTTTATGGATCTTGCGGTAAAGATCGTCCTCATTGCCCACGGTAAAAGCATGTATGGGCTTAATGATTTTTATGGCCGTTCTTAGGCAGAGGTTGGCCTTATACATGAAGCCCGTATCGCCCTCAAAAGTTACGTTCCGCGTTCCTGTCACAATATCACTGGCCCCTAGGACCTGTAGCTCCTTGGCCAAAATATCCTCAAAACCATACATGGTTTTGGCCAGCATTTTAAAATTTTTACTCATACGCTTTTCTGTCCATACCACAAAAATACGCTAATTTTAGCGCTTATCTTTTTTAATTGGCAGTCTTGCCCTATCCTAAAAATTGACCACATGGTTTACCTTTTGCCAATTTTGGCCGTGTTACTGAGTTTTGGTCTTGTCTTTTGGCTGAGACCCAAAAGCAAGGAACGCTTTAAATTACTTTTGGCCTTTAGTGGTACTTTTTTATTGTCCCTCACCATATTTGAGCTTTTACCGGAAATTTATGGAAGTGAGCGCCCCAAGGTATTGGGCATCTTCATAATGTTGGGCATCCTGCTACAGATATTCTTGGAATTTTTTTCAAAGGGAGCGGAACATGGCCATGTGCACCAAAGTTCCAAAAGCCAATTGTTCCCATGGCTCCTTTTTATAAGCCTTAGCCTACACTCGCTGCTGGAAGGTGTCCCAGTGCACACCAATGAAACTATTATCTACGGCATTTTGATCCACAAAATACCCATAGCCATTATTCTTTCCATATTCTTATTGGCCTCAAACCTTAGCATGCCCAAAATCTTGACCTTCGTGGTACTTTTTGCCATTATGACCCCAATAGGCACTTTTCTAACAAAGGAAATACCGTTCATCAATGATATTCAAAGCTATTTGAATGCCTTGGCCATTGGTGTGTTTTTCCATATTTCTACCGTAATTTTGTTCGAAAGTTCAGACGGCCATACCTTTAACCTCCGCAAATTGGTGGTCATTATTTTGGGTATTGCCATTGCCTATTACCTATAAATGTTCAGTAAGGAAACATCTAGAAGATTACGCGAGGATTTTTGGGTCTCATTTGGGAAATCCCATCCCAGAAAATGGGTCCTGTATAAAACCAAGATCAAAGGACTTTCCCTGAAGTTCCACTTTAATACTAGCCAGGCGATGGTCTCTTTGGACGCTGAAGGCGATTTGGAACGGCGCATTGCGCTATGGGAAAAACTGCTGTCCCTCAATGCGATTTTTAAAACCTATGCTCCCACGGCCACGTTTGATGAGTACCACGTATTGGAAAATGGGAAGGAAATCTCCCGAATCTATGTAACCCTGCCCGATGTTTCCATACACAACAATAAAAGTTGGCAACCCACAATGTCGTTTTTATATACCACCATGGCCCAATTTGAAGCTTTTTTTGAAGACTATAAAGAGGTGCTCCAAACACCGTAGCCCATCATCACCACCCTTAAAAAGAGACAAAGGCCAAATTTTTAAGGGGCATGTTTATAGGGAATACTACCTTTTATTTCAAACGCCAGAGAATGAACTAAAACCACCATCCACGTTGAAGATACTTCCTGTTACAAAACTTGATGCATCACTTAAGAGATAATGTACCATGCCGTTCAGTTCTGAAGCATCACCATAGCGCCCCATGGGTGTATTGGCAATGATTTTTTCACCGCGATCAGTGTAAGATCCATCTTCATGGGTAAGCAGGCTTCGGTTCTGATTTCCAATAAAAAAACCTGGGGCAATAGCGTTCACCCGTATTTTATCCGTGAATTTAGAGGCCATTTCATTGGCCATCCACTGGGTGAAAATATCCACTCCCGCCTTTGCCATAGAATAGCCCAGCACCCTTGAAATAGCCTGCTTGGATGCCATGGAAGATATATTGATGATGGTGCCCTTACCCTGTTCTGCCATTAGGCCGCTGAGCACAATGGTGGGCACCACTGTACCAAAAAGATTGATATCCAAAACCTTTTTTGTGTCATTCAAGGCGATGTCGTAAATACTCTGGTCAGCGGACAGGGTGGCCCCGGGAATATTCCCCCCTGCCAGGTTCACCAAACCATCCAATCGCCCAAAATCCGAAGAAATTTCCTCTCTCACCTCTACCATCGCCTCCTCGTTGAGTACATCCACTTCATAACTGAAGGCACTTTCGGGCATCATTTCATTGAGTTGGCCGGTTTTGTCCCTAAGCTTCTTTTGGGTCCGTCCCAGCAAAATCACTTTTGCCCCCTGTTGCACCAAATAATCGGCAATGGAACCACCTAGTGTTCCTGTTCCACCAGATAGGGCAACTACTTTGTTGACTATGGTAAAGATATCGGTCATTTATACAGCGTTTAAGATGGCAGACTCGGCAGTAAAACCGCACCACAATGATACTCATATTTTAATCGAAAAAAAATAGGTTCACGTCTGTACCTTACATTTCAAACAGCAAACCACACCTATGGAATTAGTATCTTGTACTTGTAACAGTTCCTAAACATACACAACCATGCGAAATTTCTGTTTTTTTCTATTCTTTTGTCTCCTTACCCTTGCCAACGCCCAAAATATGCCAGAGTTTTCCCTAACGGATGCCTGGGTGATGAATGTCATTGAAAAGGCAGGGATAGAAACCACCGGACCGGTAGAAAAAAAGAAAAAGATCTTACTATTTTCATTGATGACGGGCTTCCAACATTGGACTACCCCCCATACAGAGGCAATCGTTAAGGCATTGGCTGAAAAGTCTGGTAGGTTTGAAGTGGTGACCAGCACGGACATCAACAGGTTCAACAAGCGCGAATTGGCCCTATTTGATGCAGTGGTGTTGAACAACACCTGTTCCAAGCCCAAAGACCGCAATATCTTTTTAGATGCGCTGCGGGAAGATGGGAAAATGAATGCAGCAGAAATTCAAATGGCCGCAGCGTCTTTGGAGAACAATTTAATGGAATTTGTGGCCGAAGGCAAAGGCCTCATCATTTTGCATGGGGGCATTACCATGCTCAACAAATCCCGTGCGTTTAGTGACATGGTGGGTAGCAGTTTTGATTACCACCCACCACAACAAGCCATTAGAGTGGAATTGGCCGATGCCGGGCATCCTATGGTCGCCTGTTTTAATGGTAAAGGTTTTGAACACGTGGACGAACCCTATTTTTTCAACAATGCCCATGACGAACTCAATTTCAGGCCCTTACTTTATATGGATGCGCAGACGATTGAAAAGAAACGGGAAGATGTGCCGGAAAGACGTTCCTATCTTTCTTGGATCAAGCGCCATGGCCAGGGCAAAGTATTCTATGCCTCCATGAGCCACAATCCACAGAGCTATGACAATCCAGCTTTGGTGCGCTACCTGCTCAATGGGTTGGACTATGCAGTGGGCCATTTGACATGTGATGACCGGCCATTGAAATAAAGAGCCAAAAAATGCTAGACCACATCAATATAGATGAATAAAAAGTGGCTTATGGCGCCGCCCAATACAAAGAGGTGCCATATAAAATGGTTGTAGGGTATTCTCCGCCAAGCATAGAAAAAAATGCCCACGGTATAGAACATGCCCCCCAAGAGTAAAAAGTCTATTCCCTGCTGGGTGGTGTGTGCCATAAGGTTATCAAAATCCAGCACAATGAGCCAGCCCATGATCATGTACAACAACAGTGACATGAATTCAAACCTACCCGTATGGAAAAGTTTGAAAAATGTCCCAAAAAGGGCCATCCCCCAAACCGTAAAAAATAGGAGGATACCGTTGCCCTCTAAAAGTGAGATCAAGGCCACTGGGGTATACGTACCGGCAATTAAAAAATAAATACTGATATGGTCCAATATTCGGAACCTACGCTTCCATTTTGGGTTCAGTACCGCATGGTACAAAGTAGAGCTGGAAAAAAGCAGTACTAGACTGCCACCATATATCCAAACACTGTAGAATGACCAGATGGTTTTCCCGGAATCCGCTTTCCACAAATACCAACAGGCCAATAGGGATAGGATGACACCTATGCCGTGTGATATGGTGTTTAGGACTTCCTCTACCTTTGGATTGGTTTTATAGGACATCAAAGCACTCCTTACTTATAACGTTTGCCGTGTTTGATCACCATGTCCACGTCTTGCAGTAAGCTGATGTACCTGAGCACATCCCCTTTGACCGCAATAATGTCCGCATATTTTCCGGGGGTGATAGTACCTACTTCATCTGCGACACCCATCCATAGGGACGGCCAATACGTAGCAGCCCTAATAGCGTACATGGGGTCTATTCCAAACTCATTGACCCAAACATCAAGCTCGTTCCAAGTGGACTGACTGTGAAATTTCATGGGAATACCACTGTCCGTGCCAACCATCAGAACCACTCCGGCATCCAACAACTGTTTTACTTTGGTCTCCAAAGTGGGCCTTCGAGATGGGGTCAATTGAAAATAAGGGAGACGATCGGAATGCGCAATACTTTGGCGGATATCCACAATAACGCTGTCCGGCAATCCCCTGTGCCAAGAATCCTCGTCAATGAACTCAGGGTTGTCCCTCATGTATTCATAGTTATAGAGCACTTCAACGGTAGGGGTCCAGAACAAGGGCCCTTGGCTCATATCTGCTGTCCGTTCTTTTATCATTTCCATAATATCATCAGGGTATCTTGGCGCTGACGAAAGGCCCGTATGCTCAAAACAATCCGCACCGGCCAACAGTCCTCTTCGTATTTCGTCTGGCCTGTGGCTGTGCGCCACCACTTTCAAATTATTTTTATGGGCCTCGTCAACGATTGCGTTGACCTCTTCCAGGGTCATTTTATCTTGATCGATGAGTTTGATGACATCCACCCCTGCCTTGGCCAACTTCCTAATTTTTTTACGGCCATCTTCAACACCATCCACCCCCCATCGAAAATCTTCGGTGCCGGGATAGGGCGCGTGTTGGATAAAAGGTCCGGATACATACAGTGTGGCCCCTGGAATTTCACCTTTGTTGATAGCGTTGCGCACGCTTATGCTTTCTTCCAGCGGTCCTCCCAAATCCCGTGCACTTGTTACCCCGGCCATTAAAAGCTGTAATGCGGAGGAAGGCATGATCACGTCTTTGAGCAAAGGTGGATACACCTTGTCCCAATACGGATAATCAGCATGTCCGCTGAGCATGGTATGTACGTGCATGTCCCATAAACCGGGTAAGATACTCATGCCTTCTGTAGAAATAACTTCCACACCCTCCGGAACAGGGGTATTGTCCGCGTTCCCCACAGCAATGATTTTTTCACCTTCAATGAGTATGACGCTGTTCTTAATGGGCGTGGAACCAAAACCATCAATGAGTGTGCCGCCCACCAAGGCCTTTTTGTTGGACTGCCCAAGAGCTGCCCATTGCAGTCCTATTACTAAGGCGATTGAAAGAAGGAAGGATTTGAACATAAGGTTGGTTTTAGGAACAAGATACCAAAATGGTCGAAATGATTTTTTAAAATTTCCCATAAAAAAAGCCCCCATACATTTCTGTAAGGGGGCTTTCGAAAAAGGCGGCT
>CAKZLG010000214.1 GCA_937125035.1 uncultured Maribacter sp.
GAACCAACATTTTTGTGTGAAATTTTTAAAATGTACCAGAAGTGATATAATTACCTTATCCTCAACCAACCCTTGGTCTTCCCACTTCAAGTTTCTCCTTTAGATCTAACTGTCGGCAGACAGGGGCCAGAGGCCCTTCGCTAGACGTTACTTTTCCCAAACGCCCCAAGCGCGGCTTCATACCCAAGTGCATAGGCCTTTTCAATGCCCCTCCGGTCCAATATACCAATACGCTCCAATGCTTTGGGTTCGATCAAGATATCACAGCTTTTCATTTTTTTCCTGTTGATGGCATAGATCATGAGCCCCGTAGTACGCCCCGTTAACTGAAATGAATTGGTGAGGTCTTTTTTCTGGGCCGGCGCCACGATGGAAACATTACTGCCAATGACAAACTCTGCCCTATTCACCAAGGGTTCCGTAGGGAAATTGTTCATGATGCCGCCATCCGCGTGGAGCATGCCTTTGTATTTCACCGGGCTGAAAACGGGCGGTAAAGCCGCTGAGGCCAAAAGGGGGAGGATGAGCTCCCCTTGGTGAATGATCTCCTCTTCGCCCATTTCCAAATTGGTGGTTACCACAAAGAGCTCTTTTTTCAGATTTTCAAAGGAATCTTCTGGGAAATAGGCCTTAAAGATGGCGGAATACCGCTCCGTGTCCAACAGGCCCGCTTTGCCCAAAGCAAAAAAATTATAGCGGAACAAGGGGGTGTCCTTGAAGAATTTAAGCATGTCCGTAATGGTATGTCCTTGGGCGTACAAAGCGCCCACCAAGGCTCCAATGCTGCTGCCTGCAATGACCTGGGCCTCCAACCCGCATTCTTCCATGGCCTTGAGCAGCCCAATATGGGCCATTCCCCGTACCCCTCCTCCGGAAAGTACGAGCCCAAGACGTTTTTTTTTGATTTCGGAGAGGGCAAGCTTTTTTTCCATACATAAAAAAATGCCGTACAAAAACGGTACGGCATTAAAAGTACTAAAATTGAAAGTTAGGAATCCAATCCAAAGGCATAATAGTATTTGCTGCCATCTTCATAGATGCCCTCTAACATGACACCACCGGTCTTGTTCTCCAGAATATTTGAGACATCGGCAACGGTCTCCACCCGCTGGCCATCTATGTGGGTAATGATAAAGCCCTCACGTATCTGGGTCTCCTTCCTGATCTTACCAGGATAGAGCTTACTGATACGAACGCCGCCGTCCAACTTCAATTTGTTGGCCGTTTCCTTATCCAATGTTTCAAAATCAGCTCCAAGTAGGTTAAGGATTTCCCGTTTCTCCTTTTTCACGATTTCCGTGTTTCCCCTGGCATTTTCCAATACCACGGACACTTCCTTTTCTTTCCCCTCGCGAAGCAAGGTCAATTTCACAGCATCACCAGGACGCTTACTGGCAATGATTTCCTGTAGTCTGGGTGAAGTATTGGTCTCCTTGTCATTTGCCTTGAGAATGATATCCCCAGATTCCAAGCCCGCTTTATCTGCAGCGCTGTTCTCGCCTACCTGTTCTACCCATACCCCTTTGGTGAAGTCCACCTCTTTTTCTTGGGCGAGAGCTCCATCCATAGTGCGAATGGTGACCCCGAGCATACCCCGCTGCACTGTACCGTACTTCAATAGGTCTTCCACCACTTTGGTGACGATATTACTGGGCACTGCAAAGCCGTAACCCGTATAGCTCCCCGTACTTGAGGCAATAGCGGTATTGATCCCCACCAAGTTACCGTCCAGATTAACCAAGGCGCCCCCACTGTTACCGGGATTTATGGCGGCATCTGTCTGTATGAAGCTCTCCACAGCGAATTTCTCTGGGTTTATATTGATGCTTCGCGCTTTAGCGCTCACAATACCGGCCGTTACGGTAGAATTGAGTCCCATGGGATTGCCCACGGCCAAGACCCACTCCCCTACCTCAACATCATCTGAATTAACCAAGGCCATGGTCTTCAGATTTTCTGCGTTGATCTGCAATAGGGCCAGATCCGTGGTGGGGTCCGTACCGATCACAGTGGCTTTATAGGATTCATTGTTATAAAGGGTGACTTCTACCTCTTGCGCATTGTCTATGACATGGTTGTTGGTAACGATATACCCTTTGTCATTGATGATGACCCCGGATCCCGTGCCCACCCTGGGCTGCATTTGGGGCGTCTGGCCTCCTTTGAACATATCTCCAAAGAACTCCCTGAAAGGATCCGGCAATTGGCGCGCTCCTTCCTTTTGATAAGGCGTTGACGACTGGGTGGATTTAATGTGCACCACGGCATCCAGCACCTTTTCTGAAGTATCCGTGAAATCCAAGGGCTTTATATTTCCTTCGGCATCGGCCGTATATAGTACATTTTTGCCGGCCACGGTCTGCACTTGGGTAATGGCCCCTTCATTTTCGGTGCCTTTGTCTATCCCTACGACCACCAAACTGACGGCCAGGGCAATGATTGCGGAAAATAGATATATCTTCCAATTGTTCTTGTTTTTCATATTATTCCATTTTTAAATTTATTTTTCTTTTTTATTTCCAGTGGTTGCTTGGCGTATTTTAAGAAGTCATACAAGAAGGGCGTCATTTCCGTGCTTGCCCTTCCCTCTGAATAATGGCTCTGTTATTTTTCTGAGGATTTTGCCCCAATGTATTGCCAGTCCAATGTCCCTCAATATCATTTTTAGGGTCAAGACCAAGAAGAGGACATACACCGCGGTCAAAAAAAGTGTTCCATACCCTAATTCTTCTTTGAACTTTCACTTTACTGTTCTTAAAACGATCTTACTACTACCACGAACATAGTTCACCCTCTATTTGACAAATGCCGTGCCATTGGCTCTTATCAAATCGCTAAAAAAATTCTAAAATTCTTGGAAATTTTAAGGCTTCTTTTAGACTGCTTGGTCTAAAATGGCCAAAAGAGATGGTATTTTGAACATAAAAAAGCAATACGCCGTAGAAAAGAAGACCATTGCCGAACTCAACTTCATGGTTACCGCAATAGGGCCAGCACCCATACCGACCCCTTGGTCCATTCCTGCCAAAATGACAAGGTGTGAAAATAATGACATGTTTGTGCGCCTAATTTGCATTGGCCTACCAAACCTTTGTTATCTTTATAGCGTAGGTAACCGCGAACATTTGAATTTTCCTTTGAGCCCACCTGAAAAAATAGCACTACTGGTTTTTGCCAATACCCCACTAGCGTAGTGCCACAAATGATGCCAGCTTACGACTGTAGGTTCGGTATTTCAAAATAAAGCCAACAAGCAATTGCTAAAAATCCAAATACCGGTGAGCGCAATCCAGATCCTGTAAAGGTTCTCCTATTTGGTGCTACTTGCATTTTAAAGTCTTGCGCAAATGTATTCTAGAATTAGATCATATAAAGGCATACCCTATTTGCAGTTTTATAAAAAGACCGCTTCTCCTCAAGAAGTCTATTTCGACTATCAAAATTCAATGTTAGGCGGCAAACTTCATCAATAACCCAACTTTTATTGGTGCGAGTTCTGAAGGGCTACCTTACATCACCTTACCTTTCAACCTAGATAATGCACGGATAAACCGACCCACGGGTCGGTTTTATTTTTAAGAAAATGGGGCGTTCATCGGGATTTTTACCATAGAACGAATTTTTGTGTCGGTATATCGTCTTGCATTTAAGCTCCAGCGTATTTGGAGGTTCTTTGTTACAGACCCAGTGGTCTAAAAACCCAAATACAGACAACTATGAACAAAAATCTAAAACGCATGGCCACCATGCAACGTATGCAGGATACAGGATTGCGATTATTCTATACCCAAGGCTATTTCAATACCAGCGTGGATGATGTCTTAAAGGAGCTCCAAATGTCAAAAGGGGCCTTTTATTATCATTTTGATTCCAAAGAGGATTTTTTCGTGCAGATCATTCAAACGAATTTGACGCACAGAATGTACGCTAGTCTTATAGACCCCATAAAAAGCCACGAAAATCCATTGGTTCGGATTGTAAAATGCCTAGAGGACAATTTGGAGACGGCCGTACACAATGAGCTTGATTTTGGATGCTTATTGGGAAATTTCATTGCTGAGTTCAACGGGAGGAACGAGACCATCATGAAACATTTGAACGACATCTTGGCCATTTGGGAAGTGAGCCTGGTCACGGCCCTTCAAAAAGGCAAGTTCAATGGCCATTTGGACCGCCACGTGGATTGCGAGGCCGTTTCCCTCTACATTATAAGTTCTTATCTGGGTATTAGGACCCTCATGGTAGGCACTGCTCCTTCTGCCAAAAAATATAGGTTCATGTCCCAATTGAAGCACTACTTCAAATCCTTGGAAGCAAGACCGATCACGGCCTAAGGGGTGGTCTGCAACAGTGTATTTATCTTGTTCACCACATCGATGGGCGCAATGGTCTCCATGACGTCTTCATAACCCGGTGGAACCCTGTTGCCATACACCGAAGTGGGAATAAAGGGATATCTGGCCCTATCGGCCAACAAGGCATTGCTGATGGGCTGCCCAAAGGGATAAAAACCGGCAGAGGGGTGGGTAACACCCCATAAGGTGATGGTGGGCACCCCATACAT
>CAKZLG010000215.1 GCA_937125035.1 uncultured Maribacter sp.
CGAGGCAGCTGTGATCAGTTCCTGTTGGGCGGACACCAGCGTGGGGGCATAGATGGTGGCCAAGAGTTGGCCTATTTTGACTTCCTGGCCTTCATAGTTCACGTGAAGCCGTTCAATTCTACCATCAAAATAACTGGTTTGCACGGCGTTTTCTTCCGTATTCATCTGTATTTGTCCGGACAAGGTGATGCTATCCTCTTGTTTTAGGTCCGAATTGCCCACCACGGTGGTTTGGATGTTGGCCAAGGCCATGGCATTCTCCGTCATTTTAATGGCGTTCAAGGCGAGCCCGTCCGCTGCCATTTCCGCAGGGATGAGGTCCATGCCGCAGATGGGGCAGTCGCCGGGCTCTGACTGCATGATCTGCGGGTGCATGGAGCACGTCCAGCGTTGTTCTTCGGATGTCGCGCCATGGTTGTGGTCGGGTAGGGTGGACGTTTCCGTTACGGAGCTGGGCCGGTCCAGGGCATCCCCAAAGATGAGCCATCCGGCGAGGAGTCCCCCCAACAGGGCTATGGCAATATACAGGGTGTTTTTGTTCATGGTGTTTTATGTTTAATTTCCCAATTTTATAATGTTACGGGCGCCGCGCAGCACAATGAAGAAGACGATCGCCCCAATGATGAGATCTGGTAGTTTGGAGTGGGTCCACAGGACCAACAGGCCCGCTACGATGACCCCGGTATTGATGACCACATCATTGGACGTGAAGATCATGCTCGCCTGCATATGGGCTTCTTGGCTCCTTGATTTTTGCAAGAGGTACAGACAGGTAGCATTGGCCAGCAATGCCAATATGGAGATTAATATCATGGTCTTGAAATCCGGTACTTCCTCCATGCCCACAAACCGCCTAATGACCTCTACAAAACCGATCAGGGCCAAGGCCATCTGAAAATATCCCGCAGTTTTTGCAATCTTCTTTTTGCGGATCGGGGTACCGCCCACTGCAAAGAGGCTCAGCCCATAGACGAACGAATCCGCGAGCATATCCAAACTGTCAGCCACCAACCCCATGGATTTGGATAGGATGCCCGTGGCCATTTCCAGCACAAAAAAGGCAAAATTGATGCCCAGTACCGTCCACAACAACCTGCGTTGATCGTGGGCATCCTCCAATACCGTTTCCTCCGTAGGCTGGGTAGAAAGCAGGGTTTCTTCAAATTTAAGATCGGCAATGGCCGTTTGTATGTCGGTAATGGCCCCGGTATGGTAAACGGTAAGGGTTCTGTTAGGTATATCAAACGCCAACTTGGCGATTTGGGAAACCGCGTCCAGTTTCATCCGGATCATGGCCTCCTCAGAAGGGCAGTCCATTTTTGCTATTTTCAAAATCGATTTTTCCATATACGAAAGTTGTGCTATGCCTTCCTGTTCAGGTTTGTTTTTTCTTTCCTTGCTCCGCGTTCCTTCCTCCCTCTAGTTGATTCCAGCCCATTTCCCATTTTTGGGGATTGTATTTTTGCTCCCAAAGGCGAATTCTACATTATTTCCCTTTGTCCCCAAATCCTAACCAACGTCAGAACTTCTAAGCCGAAGCGCATTGGCAATGACCGAAACGGAGCTGAAGCTCATGGCCAGTGCCGCAATCATGGGCGATAATAAAATCCCAAAAAAGGGATAGAGCACCCCCGCCGCAATCGGGATACCCAAGGTATTGTAGATCAGTGCAAAAAAGAGGTTCTGTTTGATGTTGCGCATCACGGCTTTGCTGAGGTTTTTGGCCTTTACAATGCCCTGTAAATCACCTTTTACCAAGGTAATGGCAGCACTTTCAATAGCCACGTCCGTTCCGGTGCCCATGGCAATGCCCACATCGCTTTTGGCCAAGGCCGGGGCGTCATTGATGCCATCTCCGGCCATGGCCACGACCTTGCCCTCCCGTTGTAAACCTTCCACTATACGCAATTTTTGTTCCGGGAGCATTTCTGCCTGAAAATCGGCCAGCTGTAGTTCATCGGCCACCGCTTTTGCCGTGGCTTCATTATCGCCGGTGAGCATGACCACCGAAATGCCCTTGTCTTGCAGTTCCATTATCGCCTTGGCACTTGTTTGCTTTATTTTGTCACCGATGACCACATAGCCCACCACCTTTTCACCTATGGCCAGATAGGAAACCGTCTTGCCCTGTTTTTGGTAGGATTGGGCTTCCGTTACCATGGCTTCGGAAAGTGCTGCGTTTGCATGGTCCATCATTTTGGCATTGCCCAAAGCCACATGCTTGCCGTTCACCTTACCTTCCACCCCTTTTCCCGTAACCGCGTTAAAACCATCGGCCTTAAGGATTT
>CAKZLG010000216.1 GCA_937125035.1 uncultured Maribacter sp.
GCCTTGGCACGCAACAATATTTATGACCCCACTACCAAACTCGTCATTACAGAATCTGCCACTTTCAAGGCACTTAAAAAGGCCGTGGACACCAAGAATGCCTATGAAAAATATTTAAATCTACGCAGCTATAATTTGAACAACCCTTCCTTTTTTCTGGATAGTTTTTCATTTTTTCGAGAAAAAGATGCCCAGTTGGCTTTAAAAATCATTTCTAATGTATGGGAGCTGAATCCGGAGAGTGCTACTGGCATCAAAACGGTGGCTATGGCGGCACGTTCCTTAGGCAATTGGAGATTGGCGATAATGGCCAACACAAAATTAAATGTTCTAAACGCTAAGTGGATACAACCCTTTTTTACGGAAGCGCAAATATACTTGGAAAAAGGACGCTATCAGGAGGCTTTGGATGCATGGTTGACTCTGGCACAAGGTGGGCCATATGGCACCATGAGTGTGGAGGCTCTGGAAAAGTCACTCTCCCGTGAAATTAAAAATATGGTTTTTCACCACCGTTTTAAACTGGATGTTTCTAAAGTGGGCGAACCCTATTTTAAAAATGAAAAGATGAATGTGCGCATTCGGTTGGAGTGGAGCGACCCCAAAGCAGAGTTTCAAGTACAGTTCGTTAACCCGCAGAACCGTTTTTTCAATTGGGAACACAATGTAGCAGAGAATGCAGAACGTATGCAGCAAGAAATAGCACAGGGATTTGCCATGGAGGAATTTGAATTGTATGATGACCTTAAAGGAGATTGGAAATTAAAGGTAGACTATAAGGGCCATATGGACGATACGGACCTTCCTCCCTTGGTGTTTTTATGTTCTGTGTACACAGATTATGGCCTTGTTTCCCAAGAACGGAAACAAATTTGGCTATACCTTGATCAACAAAATCCCAGAAAAAAACTGGCTGAACTTAAGATTTAGAAAAAAAGGAGTGATACGGTATTGTTTTTGTAATATTTACCTTAAATTAATAAAGATTTATTATAGACTGTTTGAATCAAGATTTTCCTCTAAAGCAGGCCCATGTAACTTAAATAAAAGTCCTATGAAAAAGATGTTATTATTGTTCATTTTGGTATTTGGTTTGGGTAGCGCCCAAGAGAATGTTAATCAAATTAAAGGAAAGATCACCTATTTGGATACCCCTTTGGTCAATGCGGAAATAAGGTCTGTCCAAACTGGAGAAGTTGCTAAATCTGATAGCAAGGGGCAGTATGAAATTAAAGCTTCACCTGGTGACATTTTGAAATATACTTATCCTAGTATGCGCACCATGGAAATTGTCGTGGAAGATGTTACGCGTATCTTAAATATCGAACTGACTCCTGAGGTAAATCAATTGGATGAGGTGATCGTTAAAAAAACCGTTATCAAGAGCCAAAAGGAGATGCGGGAGGAATATGCCACCAACAAAAATATCATCAATACCGCTTTTGGTTATATGAATAAAGAGACCTCTAATTTTGCCATGAGCATCGTAGAGGGAAAGGATTTAAATCCCATAGGATTGGATATAGCTACGTCGCTGCAATATAGGATTCCCTCTATGCATGTATATAGACCGCCCAATGACCCTCTAAATCCCATAGTTTATTTACGGGCAAGTAATGTTGGTATGTATCAGGCCATATTTGATATAGACGGTTTGATCATGAGGGATTTCCCATCTTTCCTCCAAATAGAAAATATTGAGAGAGTTGCAGTACTAAGGGGCCTAGCCGCTGTCATTAAATATGGCGGGCTTGCCAATGGGGGTGTAATAGTCATAAATACAATAGGAGCCAATTTTGGGGGATCAAGTTCAAAGATAGCTTATGACAAGGCAAGGTTAAAGGGGAATACTTATGATGGCAGCGCTTTGAACTCAAAAAGCTTTGAAGGGGACAAGCCTACCTATTTGATACGCCTGTTTGGCGCCAAAACTTTAGACCAGGCCAGAGCAATTCATGAAGAACAATTGCCAGTATATGGGTCCTCTTTTTATTATGTTTTAGATGCCTATGACTATTTTTCCAATCGTTGGAAAGACCGCCAATATGCCGATGGCATCATT
The DNA here is from genome assembly GCA_937125035.1 of uncultured Maribacter sp. GTDB lineage: Bacteria > Bacteroidota > Bacteroidia > Flavobacteriales > Flavobacteriaceae > Maribacter. The sequence goes on from CAKZLG010000216.1 coordinate 2,063, forward strand.
ATAGATAATTGGAAAAAACTCTCCGTAAACCCTATCGCGCTCAAGGCCCTCGCCTATATCTACCAATCGGAAGGACGCTATAGGGAGGCGAACGAGCTGTACAAGGAGATATTCATGTTGCGCCCCAACTATGGCCAGTCTTACATGGACATGGCCAATAGCTACCGGGAGGTTGGGGAGTACCAAAAGGCTGCTGGCATTTATGCCCGCTACGGTTACCTCTTGGAACAGGGCTTCCTAAGGGCCGAGGGCGAGCTCGGCACCATTATGGAGCGTGAGCTGAACAATCTTGTGGCGCTCAAGGGCAGGGAGCTATTGGACCGCAGGGACCTTAAGAAGTTGGTGCTGGACGATGAGTTCCAGGGTACCCGGCTGGTTTTCGAATGGAACGACAGTGAGGTGGAGTTCGAGCTGCAGTTCGTCAACCCAGAAGGAAAGTACTTTAAGAGCGAGCATTCAATTCTTGCGGATGCAGATCGTATCAAGGACAAGAAGATTTCCGGTTTCGCCAGTGAGGAATACCTGATAGA
>CAKZLG010000217.1 GCA_937125035.1 uncultured Maribacter sp.
GCTTGTGCAAATGGTACATATGCCAAACCTGAGGAAACATTTACCAAAATTGCGTTCTTACTTTTTTTAAGTTGTGGCAGAAAGTAATGCAACACTCTTATGGGAGAATTAAAGTTGATTCCTATTTCTTGCATTTGTTTTTGTAGGTCGTTGCTTTCGTTTCCTGCATTTACCAAGTTCATTATACCTGCATTATTGATAAGAATATCAATGCCACCAAATTTTTTGTCAATATCGTCTGCCAACATTCTTACTTCTGTGTCATCTGTTACGTCACTTTGAAATATTTGAATTTTAGGAAAGTCATTTTGAACGGCTTGTAATTTGGAAAGATTACGACCTGTGATTATCACGGTATTATCGTTTTCCATACACTTTTTGGCAAGAGCAAGACCAATTCCTGAACTTCCGCCCGTAATTAATACTTTCTGATTATTGAATTTCATTTGATTATTGTATTTTTGCTATTAAATCAGTAGCAAAAGTAACCATAATTATTTTATTACTACTAAAATAATAGTAAAAAAAATGGAAAACAATTTCAGGTCAGGCTGTCCATTAGCTTCAACTTTAGATATCGTAGGGGATAAATGGTCTTTGCTTATTGTAAGAGATATGTTGCTTCAAGGGAAGAAGACTTTTAAGGATTTTTCTATTTCTCCCGAGAAAATAGCACCTGGCATTTTATCTTCTCGATTGAAGTGGTTGGAAGAAAACGAACTTATTACAAAACAGAAACTACCTGCCAATCAAAAAGAAAACATCTATTTATTGACAGAAAAAGGTATAGAGTTAGCTCCTGTTATAACAGAAATCATTCTGTGGAGCGATAAAAACTTAAGAGTTCAAAACACGGAAATGTTTTCAATAGCTGAGGCAGGATTTAATCAAGACAAATCAAAAGTTACGGAAGGTATTCAAAATAATTATCGTCAGCTTGTTCAAGAAACTTTAGGCTGAGCAGTGTTCTTTATAATTAGAGCCAACATAATAATATGTGTTTGAACCATATTACGAAATGGGGACAAAACCCAATAGCCTGCGGCCGGTTTGCCAGTGGGCGTGGTCAGCATTTCTTGGCGTTCCCCCTATACTTTTAAAAGCGCCCAAAGAGGTGTTCCTTTAACTTTTTATAACAAACAGATAATGTTTAGAAAATTACAAATAGTAAAATTATATCGAATATTGGCAAATAATTTTACTATTTGTAAATGCAAAAGAGGTTTCCCCAGCTAAATGGTACTGTCCTTGTAAATGGGGGTATTGCAGCGTTTGCGCTCTACTTTTGCATGTACGCCTTTCGGAAACCCTTTTCCGTGGCCACTTTTGAGGACATGTCCCTATGGGGCGTGGATTATAAGATACTGCTCATTCTGGCACAGGTAATGGGCTATATGTTGGCAAAATTCATGGGCATCAGGATTATTTCCGCCCTTAGGCATCAACAAAGGCCCAGATATTTGATTTTCATGATTTTAATGGCAGAGCTAAGTCTGATCCTGTTTGCCCTGCTGCCGCAACCTTATAATTTTGTCCTCTTTTTTTTCAACGGTCTGGCTTTGGGTATGATTTGGGGAATTGTTTTTTCTTATTTGGAGGGTAGGCAGACCACAGAGATCTTAAGCGTGATCCTATGCACCAGTTTCATAATTTCCAGTGGTGCCGTAAAATCCGTAGGGTTGTGGATCATGGCTGCCTTCAAGGTGACGGAGTTTTGGATGCCCGCCTTTACAGGAGCTTTGTTCCTTTTGCCTTTTTTTGTCTTCATGGTCCTTTTGGAGCGATTGCCCCCGCCGACTGCAGCAGATGAGGCCGCCAGAAAAAAGCGGGGTCCCATGGCCAAAGCGGATAGGCAAAAGGTGCTTTCCCACTTTGCCCTGCCCATGGTGGCCTTGGTACTGTTTTATGTGGTGCTCACCGCGCTTCGTGATTTTCGGGACAATTTTTCCAGGGAACTTTGGGATAGCATGGGCTATGAGGACAATGTGGCGATTTACACCTATTCAGAAATACCCATTGCCGTATTGGTTTTGATCTTGTTGGGACTTTTTGGGTGGGTAAAACACAATGCCAAGGCCTTTTTTGGTTTTCATGGGCTGTTCATTCTCTTGTGTTGTGTCATGGCCTTTTCCACGTTAATGTACCAAAAGGGCCTACTTTCCCCTTTGTGGTGGATGATGGCGGTGGGTTATGGTATGTACGCCTGCTATGTGCCCTTTAACAGCATATTTTTTGATCGTATGATCGCTACGTTCAGCATAAAGGGCAATGCTGGATTCTTAATCTACATAGCCGATGCCTTTGGATATCTTGGCAGCATGGTGGTGCTGTTGTATAAAAATTTTGGACAAGCAGGTATATCATGGCTCCATTTTTTCATCGGGGCCATATATGCCCTAGCCGCTTTGGGGGTGTTGGCTTCCGGGGTGTCCTTGTTCTATTTCCAAAGAAAATATGTGCGGATGAAGGAGGGTGTTGAATTAAATATTGTGAACGCAAATGGCTGAAGTGGAATATGACCTCGTTGTTGTGGGCGGGGGTGTCTTGGGCACCTTTCATGCCTACCATGCCCATAAGGCCGGACTCAAGGTTGCCCTTCTTGAAAAAGATCACAAGCCCCAAGGCGCTACCGTGCGTAATTTTGGTCAAGTGGTGCCTTCTGGCATGAATACCAAATGGCAGCGGTATGGAAGAAAAAGCTTGCGCATCTACAAAAAAATCCAGTCTAAATTGGATATTTCGGTCCGCCAGGAAGGGTCTATTTATTTGGCGTCAGATGACGAGGAGATGCAGCTATTGGAAGAATTGAGGCAGATCAACAAGGACAATGAGTATATGTCCATCCTATTTACAAAAGCACAGTGTTTAAGCCGCTATAGGGGCTTAAGTCCCAATTACGTAAAAGGAGGGCTTTTTTTCCCAGAGGAGATCACTGTAGAGCCAAGGGTCATGATAGCTCGGGTGCAGCATTATCTTAGAAAGAAAGGGGTGCATATTTTTTATAGCGCTCAAGTAGTGGAATGTTTGGAGATGGCCAGGGGGGTCACCGTGCATGTGGCCGATGGGCGCAGTTTCATGGCAAAGAAGGTCATAATTTGCAATGGCAGTGACTTTAAGACACTTTATCCCACCGTATTTAAGGAAAGTGACCTGGAAGTTTCTAAATTGCAGATGCTGTTGACCAAACCACAACCCAACTTTATGCTGCCCGGGTCCATTTTAACGGGCCTATCCATAAGAAGGTATGAGGCCTTTGCGGAATGTCCATCCTATTTGGCAATAAAGAACAGAGAGGACGATGACACGCCAGAAAAGAAATGGGGTGTGCACATCCTCTTTAAACAGACCGTGGATGGGCATATTATTTTGGGTGACTCCCATGAATATGCGGATGCCGAACGTATGGACGATTTGGGTTTTGATCTGAATATGGAGATTGATGACCTTATCTTGGCAAAGGCCAGGGAAATCTTTCAATTGCCCACCTATGACATTGCCCAACGTTGGTACGGCCTGTATTCACAATGTAAGAGTAAGGATATTTATCAAAATACCATTGAAAGGAACATTCATATAGTAACGGGCATTGGCGGTAAGGGAATGACCGGGAGTGCCGGTTTCGCAAGAGAGCATATAAACCAATTATTCAATATTTAGCATGCATGAGATTAAATTGGCCATTTTTGATATGGCCGGTACTGTGGTCAACGAGGATAACGTGGTGTACAAAACCTTACAAAAGGCCATAAGTGATCACGAAATAGCGGTTGATCTACCCTACGTACTTGAACATGGGGCGGGCAAGGAAAAGTTAACCGCGATCAAGGACATTATTGCCAGTAAGGATGCTTCAGTGGGCCTTTCAAGGGCCGAGGAAATCTATGTGTATTTCAAAACGGAACTCAACAAAGCCTATGCAGCATTGGAGGTAACAAGCTATGATCGCGTGGAGATGCTTTTGCAACTATTGAAGAGAAGTGGTGTAAAAGTGGCCCTAAATACAGGGTATGATAGGGAAACCGCCCAACTGCTTTTGCACAAGATGCAATGGCAAGTGGGCGCTCAATACGATCTTTTGGTCACCGCAGATGATGTGACCATGGGAAGACCCCATCCAGATATGATCTTTGAGGCCATGAACGCCTTTGGCATCACGGACCCTCAATTTGTACTAAAAGCGGGAGATTCCATTATAGATATTGAGGAAGGCAAGAATGCCAAGTGTGGCCTTACCGTAGGGGTCACCACAGGGGCCCATAGCGCCGAACAATTAAAAAGCTCCCAACCTACATATGTGGTGGATGCCCTTTGGGAGCTTCAGGACAAACTTTTGCTCTCGTAGGGAAACTGTCTAGTTGAAGAAATAAAGCACCAACATCTTAGCGGTCTTGGTGCTTCGGTTTATGGGCACATGGGGAATACGGCCGTCAAAAAAGATGGAATCGCCCTCGCGTAAGAGCACTTCCTCTTCTTCCAGCACATAGACACATTCCCCAGAGAGCATGTACTTGAATTCAAAGGCATCCGTGCTCACCTTTTCCCGTTTGGAATCTGGCTTCACTTCCAGCAGTACGGCCTCAAAGCCCAGCGAGTTCAATTGCTTGCTGAAAATATGCGAATAGGCAAATCCCACGGCTTCATCTTCCTTCTCTATGGGGTTAAGGTCTTCTTTTCGGCTCACAATGTATTTGGCCCCGTTCACTTGGGGCATTCCACTGAAGAAATCGGTCACTTCCACTTCTAGAGCGTTGATGATCTTTAAGAGCACCGGTAAGGACGGTATGGTCCTTCCATTTTCCACTCTAGAGATGAGCCCAGCGGTAACCCCGGTTCTAGTGGCAATTTCACTAATGGTGTTGTTCCCGTTTTTCCGTATTTCCTTGATGCGCTTACCTATGCCTATAAGATAATCTTCCATTTGTCCTATTTAAAGAACAAACATAAGGCAATTTACAAATGTATAGTGCATGCAAGGGGCAAGGCCCTGTGCAAAGGCCCTGGAAAGGTAGTTAACATTCAATTAACATTTTGAATATTTGTAACTAATATTTAACTAATACTTTTTTAAAACACTTAGCGTAAAGGTTGCATAAGGATAATATATAAAGGTAACGGGCTTAACTTTTCATTATGATATTTGTTGAATAATAATA
>CAKZLG010000218.1 GCA_937125035.1 uncultured Maribacter sp.
CCTCCCGTCATGGAAGCCGCTCCCATGGCCCCATCGGTTTTGGGCCCAAGCGCGCTGGCGCTCTGAAAGGCATTGAAGGCATCATTTACATTTTCAATATTTTGAAATTCACTAAACAACTCAAACCGCATAACCTGTGCAGCAGGGTCCACGACCATGTGCATGCTAAAGGGTTCCAAATTTTTAAGCCTTGCCTGTTCCTCTAACGGCAGCAGTGCTATGCTGTCCTTTTTTTCTTCCAGTAAATCCTTGAAGACCAAGGTGGAATCCATAGGTTGTTCTTGCCGAAGACTGTCCAAAGACCCTACCATGGCCATGAGCTCTTGGGCATCAAAATTGATGGACAATTTTCCAGAGCCATCTTCATTAAGGTGAATTTCCTCGGTAAAATTACAGGAGGTCATTAGAGCCGATAAAAAGCACAGCATCCAAAAGCATTTGTACCACTTCATATCAATTGGGATTATTGAGGATGACCAAGGCCGCAATGACCCCGGGCACCCAGCCACAAAAAGTTAAAAGTAGTACAATTAAAAAGGACCCGCAACCTTTTCCGATGACCGCCAACGGTGGAAAAAGTATGGCCAACAAGACGCGTATAAAGCTCATAAGGAGACTTGATTTTCAATTGATGTACCCTATAGGTCTAATCGTTGCCCCTTTTGTTACATAAAGCCACGTTTTTTCACAATTCAAAAACCCTCATGCCGCGCATGGACCCCAAACCCTTCTTCCTTTTGGCCATTATGGTGGACCATAAGGGGAATGTGGCTATATTTGCGCCACAAATTAGGGTGCCATGCAGTTATCAGAACAAGAAGTCATAAGACGCGAGAAATTGGGCAAATTAAGGGCCATGGGCATTGACCCGTATCCGGCCGCACTGTACCCGGTGGACAGCAGCTCAAAAAGCATCAAAGCGCATTTTGAAGAAGGAAAGAAAGTAGTGGTCTCCGGAAGGTTGATGTCCCGCAGGATACAGGGCAAGGCTTCCTTTGCTGAGATACAGGACAGTACCGGGCGTATTCAGGTATATTTCAATAGGGACGAAATTTGCCCAAGTGAGGACAAGACCCTTTACAATGAGGTCTATAAAAAATTGTTGGACATTGGTGATATCATTGGTATTGAAGGGGAGCTGTTCACTACACAAGTGGGGGAAAAGACCATTATGGTAAAACAGTTTACCATGCTCAGCAAGGCCCTAAGGCCCCTGCCCCTGCCCAAACAGGATGCGGAGGGCAACCTGTATGACGAGTTCAACGATCCTGAAATGCGGTACCGCCAGCGCTATGTGGACCTTGTTGTGAATCCCAAGGTCAAGGAAACGTTCATAAAAAGGACAAAGATCACCAATAGCATCCGGGAGTTTTACAATGCCAAGGGCTATTTGGAGGTGGAAACGCCCATTTTGCAGCCCATACCCGGAGGTGCTGCGGCACGGCCGTTCTTGACCCACCACAATGCGCTCAACATTCCGCTTTATCTTAGAATTGCCAACGAACTATATCTCAAAAGGCTCATTGTGGGTGGTTTTGATGGCGTATATGAGTTCTCCAAGGATTTTAGGAACGAGGGCATGGACCGCACCCACAATCCAGAATTTACGGTCATGGAGCTCTATGTGGCCTACAAGGATTATAACTGGATGATGGACACCACGGAAAAACTATTGGAAAAAGTGGCCTTGGATGCCACAGGAAGCTCCAAGGTCACTGTGGGCAAACATGAGGTGGAATTCAAACCTCCGTATCCACGTATTCCCATTTTAGAGGCCATTAAGACCCATACAGGCGTGGATGTCTCCGGAATGGGCGAGGACCAATTGCGGGAAACGGCCAAAAACATGGGCCTTGAGGTGGATGATACCATGGGTATTGGGAAATTGATCGATGAAATATTTGGTGAAAAATGCGAACACCACTACGTGCAACCTACCTTCATCATTGACTATCCAAAGGAAATGAGCCCATTGACCAAACAGCACCGCACCCATCCGGAGCTTACGGAACGCTTTGAGCTCATGGTCAATGGCAAGGAACTCGCCAATGCCTATTCAGAGCTCAATGACCCCATAGATCAACGGCAACGCTTTGAGGAGCAGTTGAAACTATCCGAAAAAGGGGATGACGAGGCCATGTTCATCGATCAGGACTTTCTACGTGCCCTGGAGTACGGCATGCCTCCCACTTCCGGTATTGGCATTGGTATTGACCGTTTGGTCATGCTCTTGACCAATAACTCATCCATCCAAGAAGTACTGTTCTTCCCGCAGATGCGGCCGGAGAAAAAACCCGTTGAGCTCACCGAGGCGGAAAAGGCCATTTTTAACGTATTGAAAAAACACCAGAAAATGGAACTGGCAGCGCTCAAGGCACAAGCAGACCTGAGCAACAAAGCGTGGGACAAAGGAATCAAAGGCCTTACCAAACAACAGTTGGTCAAAGTGTATAAGGAGGATGAAGTGCTCTATACGGAGATTGTCTCCTAGGCACATGGCCATTCGCTGAAAAAATCATAGCTTAGGCAACCGTTTGACCAACCTATGGACCTTAGCAAAAAAATAGGCCTTTTCCTGGGTCCGCTGCTTTTTTTAGCACTTACAGCCTTACCGGTTGCACTTATTTCGCATGGGGCGGATGCCGTTTTGGCCGTGGCCCTTTGGATGATCGTTTGGTGGATCACGGAATCCGTTTCCATTTCCGTGACCGCCCTACTGCCCTTACTGCTATTTCCTTTGTTGAACATTATGCCCATAGCAGAAGTGGGCGCCAATTATGGTAGCCCTATAGTATTTCTGTTCTTTGGGGGCTTCGTTATGGCCTTGGCGCTGGAAAAAGTGAAACTGCACAAACGCATAGCACTAACGATCATAAAGATCACGGGCACCACACCCAATAAAGTGATTCTCGGGTTCATGATCGCCACGGCCACCTTGAGCATGTGGATCAGTAATACGGCCAGCACAGTGGTCATGTTGCCCATAGCCCTTTCCGTAATACAGTTGCTCATCAATGATACGGATGGTTTTACCAAGAACGATCGGAATTTTGCCCTTAGCGTCATGTTGGGCATTGCATTTTCCGCCAACGCGGGGGGTATTGCCACAGTCATTGGCACGCCGCCCAACTCGGTTCTCATAGGACTTTTGGAAAATGAGTACCAGATAGAGATCTCTTTCTTGAAATGGATGACGTTCGGACTGCCCTTTTCAGCCATTCTGCTGCTCTTTTGCTATGGGGTATTGACCCGTGTCATGTTTCCCAACAAAGGCCTTCAGTTCAATGCCTCCAAGGCCATCATTGAAAAAGAGCTTGCAAAACTCGGGCGCACATCCCCCAAAGAAAAAATGGTGCTGGTCATCTTTGCCGTGACCGTTTTTCTATGGGTCTTTCGTACGGTGATCAACACCATGGTCCCCAGTCTTGGCCTAACGGATACCATGATCAGTATTTTTGCCGCCATCTCGCTCTTTGCCATTCCCTTTAATTTCAAAACCGGCGATTTTATCCTGCAATGGCAGGACACGCAGCAGCTGGCCTGGGGCATCCTTATTCTTTTTGGAGGGGGGCTGGCGCTGGCCAATGGCATGTCCGTCACCGGCATCGTGGACCTTGTGGCCGGCGCCATAGCCCAGAGCAACATCAGCGTATTGCTTACGGCCACCCTTTTGATCGTGCTCATGCTCTTTATGACGGAATTGATGAGCAATGTAGCCCTTGTGGCTGTTTTGGCCCCCGTGGTGGCGGGCATAGCCATAGGTCTGGGTATACCCATGGTCTATTT
>CAKZLG010000219.1 GCA_937125035.1 uncultured Maribacter sp.
GTGGTCAGTGTTGATGTGGAAAGAACCGGTGACCCGGCCTCAAACCCTTTTGCAGACGGTACCGTGCAAGTGGTCTCAGGGGGTTATAATCTCCCCGTTGCCGCAAAATTTGACATGGAGGGTATGCTTACCGTACTCGATCAAACCGGTGAGGTCTTTAAAGTTGATGTCATGACCGGGGCGTCTACCTTGTTCACCACATTGGATGCTGGGCTGGACAATTTGGTTTTTGATGAGGATGGAACCTTGTACATGACGAGTGCCGAGCAGGGTTGGGTCGGCGAATTGCTTCCCAGTGGAGAACTGCGTACCATTAGCCCAAGTGGCATGATAGGACCACAGGGACTGGCTTTTATAGAGGGTGTAGGTAATGAAGGCAAACTGTTTGTGGCCGATCAATATAATATAAGACAAATCTCCCAGAATTCAGGGGAGGTCAAAAATAGCTATAGGTCGTTATTGGTGCCTGCGGTACCTGAAGTGGGCGTAGCTTCCTTGAATACTGTTATGAGCCTTACGTCAGATGGCGAAAATGTGATTATCGCTTCTTGGTTCAGTGGTTCGGTACAAGTTTGGAACGCTCAGGAAGGTGTTACGGAGAGTTATGATATGAACAATCCGGAAGGCCCTGGGGTGCCTATTGACGCCCTAAGGTTGAATGGGGAAATTATCGTTTCCGACTTAGGTAATGGCGGCGTGGTACGGGCAAGTGATAGGTCAGTGATCCTCCCTATAGATGGGGCCACCGTTTTTGCGCCCAGCGGGCTGGCCACTGATGGCGAAACACTTTGGGTGGCCGATTGGGCTACGGGTATCGTTTGGCAGATTGGTTTTGATGGCATGGTGCCAACAGCTCCCATACCCATAGCGGAAGGACTGGCATTTCCGGAAGGTATGGCCTTTGATAATGATGGGGGCGTATTGGTGGTGGAGACCGGGGCGGCCAGGTTATCACGCATTGATATTGCCACAGGAGAGGTCACCGTGATTGCAGCAGGACTTGAGATGTTTGGCAAAACCGCCCCTGAAGGTACTGTTCCAACTTGGGGCTTTGAAGGGGTCACCGTGAATGCATCTGGAGCTATTTTTGTTTCTGGCCAGACAAATAATAGAATTTATAGAATAACCAAAGATTAACTTCATAAAAGGATAGAAGTAGCGTTTTCTTTATTGATTTAAAAACGGCCCATGGCACCACGAAGTGCTATGGGTTGTTTGGTTTAATACTTATTTTAAAGTCTAAAAAGGATAATGCCAATATTCAATTTCTTATGTTTGTTCATCTACACCTTTTAAGATGAACTTTTTAGAAAATCCGGTATATGTTCTAATGGTACTGGCCATAATGGTACTGGTCTCCCTTAAGGCGGCAAGGACCAAATGGGGAAAACCTTTGGGCGCGGCGTTATTGGTGATTCTTTTTACCGCTGTATTGGCCAATTTGGGACTGGTTCCATCGGCATCCAACAGCATACCCTTGTATGACGGCATATTCACCTACCTAGCTCCACTTTCCATATTTTATCTTCTATTGGGTGCCAACCTACGAGAAATAAAAAAAGCAGGATTTCCTATGTTGGCCCTTTACCTTTTGGGTTCAATGGCCACGGTCGTGGGCATATTTATGGCGTGGCACCTTGTGGGCCCGGAACAGGTCTTGGGAGAAGATGCAAAGGTAATGGCGGGTATGTTGACAGGAACTTATACTGGGGGCAGTGTCAATTTTAATGCCGTGGCCTTGATCTATGACTTTCAGGAAAAGGGCGTTTTGTACGCCGGCACCATAGCGGTGGATAATGTGGTCACGGCCGTATGGGTAATGGCAACCATCGCCATGCCAAAAATGTTACGGAGTGTGTTCAAGGACAGTAACCTGAGTACCCCGAGTGACGGCGTTGGGCACCATCAACAGGAAAAGATAGGTATGTCGTCCCTGGCCTTGGCCTTGGCCTTGGGTCTTGCAGCTTTGTTTTTTTCCGAAATGGTGCAGAACTGGTGGCCTACTGTTCCCAGTATTTTGGTCATATCAACCTTGGGAATCGCCCTGGCGCAATTCCCCTTCATTAAAAAATTAAAGGGAACACATAGTTTGGGGCTCTATACCGTTTATCTTTTTTTGGCGGTCATTGGTGCTTATTGCGAAATAGGGGCGGTCTTGGATTTACAACAAGTGGGGCTAACACTATTGGTCTTTACCTTGATTGCAGTGGCCCTTCATGGCGCGGTCATCATTTTTTTGGGCGGATTATTGTTCAGGGATTGGGATATGGTGGCCATTGCCAGTCAGGCCAACGTGGGCGGCGGGGCCTCGGCCATTGCCTTGGCGGAGACGTTTGACCGTAATGAGTTGATTTTGCCCGCCATACTGGTGGGCACCTTGGGGAATGCGCTGGGAACGTACCTTGGATTTTTTGTGGTGTCGGTGTTATGAACCTTTACTTAGCCCCCGCATAGGTCTTCCAATCTTTTTCTTTGTAGATGTTTTCGCCAAAGTACTTGGCAATCTGCATAAAGGGTTCGGGTTTTTGATAACCGGGCACCGGTGACAACATGTTCATCTCCTCATCCAAAAAAATAGTAGTGGGGTAACTTAGCCTTCCCTGCATTAAAGCTGCGGCCAATTCGTGGTATCCTTTTCGGCCAGAGGGCACAAAATTATAGGTCTTTCCCTTAAAGGTAATGGGGTCCTTGCCCTCACCGTCCATCTTCACCATATAGAAGTTCTCTTCCATATAATTTGCCACCTCTGGATTTTGGAAAGTGTCCTTGTCCATTTTTTTGCACCAGCCACACCAATCCGTGTATACATCTATGAACACTTTCTTGGGCTCAGCATCGGTGGCCGTACGTTCGGCTGCCTCAGCAAAGGTCATCCACTGCACCTCTTGGGCAATGCTCGTGCCCGTGAAGGCCAACAAAAGGGCAAAAAAGCCCATATATTTTTGAAAACTGGATTTTATCTTCATGGTATTTTTTAAGGAATTGGTCCAAAAAGTATACCAAAACTAACGAATTTCCGGCCTAATTATTTCATTTTAACGGCTTCCTTCTCTGTAAAGAGGTCTTTTACATCAATCTGATTTCTAATAAGGTCGTCAAAATTCTCCCGTTCCCTGATCAATATGGCCTCTCCTTTGTGCCACAGTACTTCGGGTGGCCTAAAGCGGGAATTGTAGTTACTGGCCATGGTAAAGCAATAGGCTCCAGCATTTTTAAAGCACAGAATATCACCTTCTGCAATCTCATTGATCCTTCGGTTGCTGGCAAAGGTATCCGTTTCGCAGATGTAGCCCACCACGGAATAATACCGTTCGCGGCCCTCTGGGTTGGAAATGTTTATAATGGTATGTGATGCCCCGTAGAGCATGGGCCGGATTAGATGGTTGAAACCAGAATCCACACTGGCAAATACGGTGGAGGTGGTTTGTTTTACCACGTTCACTTTGGCCAAGAAGTAACCTGCTTCGCTCACCAAAAACTTTCCGGGCTCAAAGGCCAAGGTCAGTTCCTTTCCATAAGCCTTGCAAAAGGCATTGAAGCGTTCACTCAATTTTTTACCCAGTTCCTCAATATTGGTTTCTATATCACCCTCCTTATAAGGGACTTTAAATCCACTCCCAAAGTCGATGAAATCAAGATTTTTGAAGTTTTTCGCGGTTTCGAACAGGATTTCCGAGGCATACAGGAAAACATCAATATCCAAGATGTCACTGCCCGTATGCATATGAATGCCGTTGATGTTCATCTTCGTCAGTTCCACAATACGCAGAAGATGTGGGATTTGATGAATGCTGATGCCGAATTTGGAATCTATATGGCCCACGGAGATATTGCTGTTGCCCCCGGCCATAACATGGGGGTTGATGCGGATGCAAACAGGAATGTCCGGGTGTTTGCTGCCAAATTGCTCCAATATGGAAAGATTGTCTATGTTGATCCGTACCCCCAATTGGGCGGCCTCCTCTATTTCTTCCAAAGAGACCCCATTCGGAGTAAAAATGATGGATTCTGGCCGAAAACCCGCCATAAGACCCAATTGCACTTCTTGGATAGACACGGTGTCAAGGCCACTCCCCAAACTGTTCATACGACGTAAGATGCTGATATTGGACAGTGCCTTGGCCGCATAGTTCAATTTTAAGTGCCTAACCGCCCCAAAAGCCTTTGTCAAACGCTTGTATTGCGAGGTGATTTTATCGGCGTCGTAAACGTAAACGGGGTCACCATAGGTTTTGGCAATGTTCAAAAGATCGGACTGCTTCATGGGATGTAGATAATTAAGATGCAAATCTAACTTTCATAAACGGCACCCACAAAAAAAATAGGGATAAAATGAATAATACAACAAAAAGTTATATTTAACACAATTTGTTTCGGATGACGTGTGGGACGCCAATCTTGCTGGAGAATGGTCTTTGCAGCACTGCAATATTCTAAATCCCTTTCACTATTTTTGAGGAAACAAGTACCCTTACCTATGAAAATGCCCTTGTTTCCTTTACAATCCATATTTTTCCCGGGAGAGACCGTACCCTTGCACATTTTTGAGACCCGTTACAAAGATTTGATCAATGATTGCCGTGCAGAGGCAATCACCTTTGGGATTCCCGTTTTTATCAACAATCAAATGAAGTTCGGTACGGAGGTGCAGTTGGTGGAGGTTGTGACTACTTATGAGGGGGGAGAGATGGATGTGGTCTGTGTGGCCCGTCAGGTGTTTAAGCTGCTTACCTTTGAGCCTCAAATGCAGGGAAAACTTTATGCAGGGGGGCTTGTAGATCTCTTGGAGTATGATTTTAAGGCCAGTGATGCCCTGAAGCAATTGGTCATAGACCACCTCAAAGAATTGTACCGCATTATGGAAGTGCCCTATGGGGTTATTGAAATGGACACCTTTACCAGTTTTACCTTGGCCCATAAAATGGGGCTCTCCTTTGAACAGGAATACGCCTTGTTGCAAATTCCTTCTGAAAGGGAGCGATTGATCTTTATCAAAGAACATTTGGATACCACCATACAGGTACTACAGCAAGTGAACAGGACCAGAAAGACCATTGAACTGAACGGCCATTTCAAAAATTTTGATCCGCTGGACTTTACCGATCTAGAGATTTGATGCTCTGCATAGGGCCAAACCTTGTAATGTCCCCGTTTTTTCACATGCCCAAGGATTATCTGCTGCTTTCTTGCCAGAATCCAACTTATATTTACCTTGACTTTGTTATTTTTGCCGTACGAAATAAAAACTACCACATACTATGAACCTTCACGAATATCAAGGAAAAGAAATATTGGCCAGCTTCGGCGTTAGGATACAAAGGGGCATTGTGGCCCACAATGCCAAAGAAGCGGTTGATGCGGCCAAACAGTTAACCGCTGAGACGGGTACGGGATGGCATGTGATCAAAGCCCAAGTGCACGCTGGGGGCCGCGGTAAGGGCGGGGGTGTAAAACTGGCCAAGAACTTGAAGGAAGTGGAAGAGCTTGCAGGCCAGATCATAGGGATGAACCTCATTACACCGCAGACCTCTGCAGAAGGAAAAAAAGTACACCAAGTTCTTGTCGCGGAGGATGTGTACTATCCAGGCGATAGTGAGACCAGTGAATTTTATATGTCCGTTTTGCTCAACAGGGGCACAGGCAAGAACATGATCATGTACTCCACTGAAGGAGGTATGGATATTGAAGAAGTTGCTGAAAAGACGCCCCATCTCATCTTCACGGAGGAAATAGACCCCGCCACGGGCCTTTTGCCCTTCCAGGCAAGAAAGATTGCCTTTAACTTGGGGCTTTCAGGTACGGCCTTTAAGGAAATGACCAAATTTGTGTCCGCTTTGTACACGGCGTATGTGGAGAGTGATAGCAGTATGTTTGAGATCAACCCGGTATTGAAAACGTCTGACGATTTGATCATGGCCGTGGATGCCAAGGTGACCATTGATGACAATGCCCTGTACCGAAGAAAACAATATGCTGAAATGCGCGATCTTAGGGAGGAAAATGCCATTGAGGTCGAGGCTAGGGCCGTAGGTCTTAACTATGTAGATTTAGACGGAAACGTGGGTTGCATGGTAAACGGTGCCGGGTTGGCCATGGCCACGATGGACCTGATTAAAATGGCCGGTGGAGAGCCTGCCAACTTTTTGGATGTGGGTGGTACCGCAGATGCCAAAAGGGTGGAAGAGGCCTTTCGTATCATATTGAAAGATCCTGCCGTTAAGGCCATCCTCATCAATATCTTTGGGGGCATTGTGCGTTGCGATCGTGTGGCCCAAGGCGTGGTGGATGCCTACAAAAACATGGGAGATGCCATTAAGGTGCCCATCATTGTACGATTACAGGGGACCAATGCGGAATTGGCCAAGGAGATCATAGATAATTCAGGACTCGCCGTACACTCCGCTGTGCAGTTCCAAGAAGCGGCGGACAAGGTAAAGGAAGTTTTGGCCTAACATCAACGTATATTATCTAAAAAAGGGCAATGTTCACGTAACATTGCCCTTTTTCCGTTTATTGGGCCAGTGATCATTTTTTTTGCGAAATGTACGCGTTAATGGTTCATCTGATGAACGCTTTCCTACGATGCGCTGTTATGATCTAAGATATTGCATTGGCGGGTATAACATCATTTAGACGTTATTTGTTACCCCAGCGTTATACACTTAAAATAATCGTTAAGCCTGCTATGATTAGGTTGGGCATGGCCTTGGGTCACTTATTTTTGCTGTGCAAAAAAGAAAGAAGTTTTGATTAAAAAAGTGTTAAAACGGGATTTTGTCGTAACATTCTCAAAATAGAGGCGTCTTTTTAGTAAATCATCATCAATCATTTTAATCATACTTCAGCAATGAAGTAAAAAACAAACAAGTCATGAGAAAATTTAGTTTAGTAGTTGCAAGTGCATTTCTAATGTTCACCGGTTCCATTATGGCACACGGTACTGAAACCAAAACCGCTGACCCTAGCACCCTATCCACGCAGATCGCCAAAATGTTGTCAGAAAACAATTTCTTGGAATCCAATACGGATTTAACCGCTCAAGTGCGTTTTACCCTGAACAATGAAGGACAGATTGTGGTCCTTTCCGTTAAAAGTGAAAACGAGGTCATGGTAGGCTTTGTAAAGAGTAGGTTGAACTACCAAAAGGTGGAGGTTACCAAAGTCGAAGAAGGTAAAATTTACACGGTGCCCGTGAGAATTGCGGTGTAGCGCAAAGCATCAACCAAAAGAAGATCCTGGAACCCCTGGTTTCAGGATTTTTTTTTGTTCTTATATTTTACCGGGGTTATTTCTGGGGTGAATTTTTTCTTGGGCCTATCCGGTTTGGTTCGCTTTGGAGGGGCGTCCGTTTTAGGAAGACTGTTTTTCTTCAACAAGACCTCTCCGGGAATTTTTGGGTTTTCCTTTGTGCCCCTTAGATGCAGCACCAACCCATTCAGGAAATTGCGCAGTACCTGATCCCCACATTCCATGTAATTGGGGTGGTTCTCATTCCTGAAAAATGCCCCCAGCTCACTTTTGGATATTTTGAAATCCACTAATTTGAGGATATCGACAATGTCATCATCTCTTAATCGCAAAGCAACGCGAAGCTTTTTGAAAATATCGTTATTGGTCATTTTCTTGGAATTTAGTGCAAGGTATTACATATTCAAGAAAGGAACTATCCGGCAGGAATACTAATTTGTCCATTTTTAAGTTATCTATATATCTTAAATCCGGACCTATTCATGAGCAGCCATAAAGAGAAATTGAGCATTCTGTCTGAAATGATATCCTTTGCCAAGGTAAATAATACCATTAAGCAGGCGGAATACGACTTTCTTTTTAATGTGGCCCAGCAGCTAGAGGTGAGTAAAAAGGAGTTTGATTCGCTCTTCAATACAAAAGTGGAGCACATCATCCCCAAATCACAGGCAGAGCGTTTGGTGCAGTTCCATCGCTTGGTGCTGTTGATGAATGTAGATGGGGATAATGACCTAGAGGAGATCAAACGCTTACATGATATAGGGCTTGTCATGGGACTACCGCCCTCGGCCATTGGACAGGTATTGTCCATCATGCATAAATACCCCAACCGTATTGTGCCCCCAGAGGTCATCATTGAAATCTTCAAGGCCCATTATAATTAAGACCACCCTTTAAAACCCCTATTCATTTTTTGTAGGTCCCTCGTATTCCCTATGCTTTCTTTGGCATCGGCAAGTAGGTTTTCAATTTCATGGGAAATGACCTCCTGTTGTTCGGAATTCACCACCTTGGTGGACAAGGCGCGTAAAAAGCCAAGCAGTTTTTGAACCACGATGACATCGTGCGTACAATAGGTCCTGTATGTGGCCATGACATTGTAGAGCATTCTTGGGAAACTACCGCTCGTGAGGGTCGCCCAATGGGTGCCGTCAGCATCCAAAAGAAGGGTTTCGTTATTCTTCTCGGCCAGTGCTATGAAGAGTTCCGTAAGGGCATCAATGGAGTTCAGAGCGGTACCGGGATCATTGATGCCAGGCGACATGGCCTTGATGCCTATTTCTGCAATCTGTCGGAAACCCTGTTCATAGCTGCTACCACCCATTTCTTCTTGCGAAAATAGGAACGTACCCAAAATGGATTGGCGTTGCACTTCTGAAATGGGCCTGTTGGTTTTGAAAACCGTGGTCCCTGCGGTCACGAACTGCCCCTTGAAGGCCGCAATGTTTATTTTCAGCTGTTCTTTTTTACAAAAAGAGAGCAATTCATTGGATAGGATGCCTTGGAAATAGCCGGTGCGGTCAGCCACATGGGACAACCAATGTCCCTTGTCGGCAGTGGGGCCCATATCAGGTGATGGGGCTCGCAATTCTTTTTTCAATTGATGTAGGGTACGATCTTTAATGCTCTTCACGATGGTGCCCACCTGTATGGATCTTGAGATATGGTGAATGAAAAATATGAACGATGCCAAGGCAAGAACCGTTAACCCTATGCTGAGCAAAACCGAAAAGCCCGCTGTTTCATAAGATGACTCTTGCGGGTGGAGAAAGACCAAAATGAGGATATTGTATAAGATGACCCCAAGATATAGTCCTAGAATCAGCTGGTTGCGGCTATCCGAAACAAGGCCCGGAAGTACCCTAGGGGAGAAATTACTAGAGGCTTGGTTCAGTAACAGCATTACTTGCGAAAAACTGAACACCATCAAAGAAATGAGGCCGCCAATAAAGGTGCTCAACAGAATCTGTGCTATCGTTTTGTCCCGGATGACCAAATGAGGGGCAATCTCCATAATTTGGGAAGAAAGTTGCTGGCGCTCCAAATACACCATCAAGAAGGCCAAAAGGGCGCCACCCAAAGCAATCAAAGTAGGGTAAAAGGCTATGCGCTGCTGAATGTTGCTAAAGAAATTTTTGATCCTATCCATATGGGCCACCGTATTTTATCATAAACTACGGCACCTGAGCCATGTTCTGTGATGCAAAGCATTAAAATAGTATCCAATAAAACATGACAATAAGTCATTATGTTAACACAAAAAGAAGACATTATGGCGCTTTTTTGGATTGGTATGGGTTTTGTCTTTATGGAAACGTGAAAATAGTTTAACCTTAAAATTAATTGGATATGAATTTGATAAAACGAAACGACGTGCTCTTCCCCTCTTTAATGAATGAGCTTTTTACGCCAGATTGGTTTGGTGGCAAGGAAAACTTCAATAGGGTGCCACCCGTGAACATTATGGAGAATGAAAACGATTTTACCTTGGAACTTTCCGTTCCCGGCAGAAATAAGGAGGATTTCAACATAGAAGTTGACGAACACATTTTAACGGTTTTCTCTGAAGTGAAAAGTGAGACGGAGACCACAGAAAAAAACTATACAAGAAAGGAATTTGGGCATACGGCCTTTAAAAGGGCCTTTACCTTGCCCGATACTGTCAATATAGACGCCATAGAGGCGAGCTATGACAACGGTATACTGTCCTTTAGGCTTCCTAAAAAGGAAGAGGCGCTCCCTAAGCCCAAAAGGATGATCGAGTTATCATAAGAGGCAAGGGTTTTCATTCCCTATCCTTCATAGGGTAGATTTGTTTGGTTGGTTAGTTGAAGAAGCATCTTGGGTTTCCCAAGGTGCTTTTTTTTATTCCAAAGGTTGTGTTAAAATGGCTAAGCAAGATATGATGCCCTCTTGGAAATTGCCCAACCTGAGGTTTTCATCGGGCCCGTGGATGCTGTTGTCTGGATTGGGAATGCGAATGGAAACAGCGGGGACGTCCAACGTTTTGATGAACGGGGCCATGGGCTGGGAACCACCTGTTGTACGCATGTTCACAATGGCTTCTCCAAATACCCTTTTCATGGCCTTGTTTAAAAAATGGCCAATGGGACTCTCCATTTCAGTTCTAAAGGGCTTTGAGCCCAAACGATAGGTGAACCGCGCCAGCTTGGCGTGCGTGGCCCTTTCTTTATCCGTAGGTAAAACGCCTTCTATGAGATGAAAACCATTTTTTTGGATGTAGGCCTTCAAGAGCTCCATTTGTCTTGCCCCATCGGTTTCGGGAACCAGGCGCATATCGATCTCTATGATCACCTCATCCGGGATGATGGTCCGTACCTCCTTGCCCACCCAAGCGGATTTTATGCCCCTAATGTTCAAAGAGGGATATTGTAGGGCCTCTTGGTAGGTGTTCCCCACTTGGTCTGGGGCGGCAATCCCCAGATTGGATAGGATACTGTCTTTATTTTCTGGAATCTTGGCCAATAGGTCTTTGTCTAGTTGTGATAGCTCCACGCCATCATAGAATCCGGGTAGGGTCACCCTGCCCAAGCTATCCTTTAGGCCGGCAATGAGCTCTGCCGACTTAAAGACCGGATTGGGTGCAAAATTTCCATATTGCCCGCTGTGGAGACCATATTTGGGCCCAAAAACTGTGAGTGTGGCCGTGGCGATGCCCCGGGCACCATACGTCAAGGTGGGCAGGTTGGATAAATGACGGGTACCGTCCATGATGAAGAGCATGTCCGCATCCAAAAGGGCCCTGTGGTCCATTACGGCCTGGGGAAGGTGGGGTGAGCCCAATTCTTCTTGAAAATCCATGATCACCTTAATGTTGTATTCTGCATCCAGACCTTTGTTCTGCATGATCTGCAGCGCGGATATCAAGGACATGGCCGGACCTTTGGAGTCCGAAGCGGAGCGGGCAAAAATACGCCAGTCCAAATTCAACTCTTCCCCAAGCTGTGGGAATGGTATCTTGGTCCACTGGCCATTCTGTTCTTCCTTGAGCACCGGCTCAAATGGATCAGGTTGCGACCAAGCGGTACTGTCTACCGGTTGGCCATCTATCTGCAAATAGAAAAGGACGCTTTTTTGTTTTGGCCCAATTATCTTTTCCGCATAGAGTAGGGGAGCCCCTTTGGTCTGCAAGGTGGTCGTCTGGAAATGAAGTGCGGTAAAAACACGATCACACCATGCCCTGTTTTGTTCCACTTGCAAAGGGTAATTGCCATTGTTCCTAAGTCTCAGAAATTGTTGTAAATTGCCTATGGCTTCGGGAAGTTTGTCCTCTGCCAACGCAATGATTTCTTGCCGCTTTAATGCTTGGGCACTAAGAACGCTGCTCTGAACAACAACCAAGGCCAACAGTAGCTTTAAAAGTCTATTTTTCTTCAAATTATGATCATTATCCGTTTTTAGTCTTGTCTAAAAAAATACAGTATTTATTTGTAAATCATATTTTTAAGTAATTTTACTTATGTTAAAAGTTTAAGATTAGGGTCTCCACCCCATCTTCATGGTCAAAAGCATGAATAGCTTTATTCCTGTTCCTGTAATTGTTTTATTTCATCGCGTAATTTGGCAGCTTGCATAAAATCCAGTTCCTTAGCCGCCTTCTCCATGGCCTTTCTTTTTTGCTGGATGAGTTTGCCCCGTTCCGCATCGGTCAAGTATTCCAGATCCGGTTCTGCCGCCCGCATTTCCTCTTTTTCAAAATGATAGGTGGAGACGGAATTTTTGGCCAGTACACTGTCCAGGCTCTTTTTCAATGCCGTTGGGGTAATATTATTTTTGGTGTTATAGGCTATTTGTTTTTCCCTACGGTAGTTGGTTTCGTCAATGGTTTTCTGCATGCTGTCCGTGATCTTATCGGCATACATAATGGCCATCCCGTTAAGGTGCCTTGCGGCACGCCCTACGGTTTGGGTAAGGGACCTGTTGCTCCGCAAGAACCCTTCCTTGTCCGCATCCAATATGGCCACCAAGGAAACTTCTGGGAGGTCCAGGCCTTCCCTCAAAAGATTGACCCCAATGAGCACGTCAAAAATACCTTTCCGTAGATCTTGCATGATCTCCACCCGTTCCAAGGTATCCACATCGCTATGAATGTACCTGCACCGTACCTGAATCCTATCCAAATATTTTGCAAGTTCCTCGGCCATGCGCTTGGTCAAGGTGGTCACCAAGGTCCGTTCGTCCTTTTCCACCCGTTGTTGGATCTCTTCAACCAAATCATCAATCTGATTGAGGCTGGGCCGTACCTCGATCACAGGATCCAACAAGCCCGTAGGGCGTATCACCTGTTCCACATATACTCCTTGACTCAATTGCAGTTCATAATCCGCGGGGGTGGCACTTACATAGAGCACTTGGTTCTGTAGGGCCTCAAATTCTTCAAATTTTAAGGGCCTATTGTCCATGGCAGCGGGCAACCTAAAGCCATATTCCACCAAATTTTCCTTTCTGGAACGGTCGCCCCCATACATGGCGTGCACTTGAGGAATAGTCACATGGCTTTCATCGATCACCATGAGGTAATCGTTGGGAAAGTAATCGAGTAGGCAAAAAGGGCGGGTGCCCGGTTCTCGTCCATCCAAATACCGCGAATAGTTCTCAATGCCGGAACAGTAGCCCAGCTCCCGTATCATTTCCAAATCAAAATTGGTACGCTCTTCCAGTCGTTTGGCCTCCAGAGGTTTTCCAACGTCCCTAAAATAATCCACCTGCTTCACCAAATCATCCTGAATGTTATGGATGGCATTCTGGAGTACATCCTGTGAGGTCACGAACATGTTGGCCGGATAGATGTTGAGGTTTTCATAGACCTCTAAAATAGTATTGTTAAAGGGGTCAAAGGCTTCTATTTCCTCAATCTCATCCCCAAAGAAATGGATGCGGAAAGCATGGTCCGCATAGCTGGGAAAGACATCCACCACATCACCCTTCACCCTGAAATTGCCATTTCTAAAATCGGCCGTGGTGCGGGAATATAGGCCTTGGACCAATTGATGCAAAAATTTGGTGCGGGCCAAGATCTGATCCTTTTCTATAGAGATGACATTCTTCTGGAATTCCACAGGGTTACCAATCCCATAGAGACAAGAGACCGAGGCCACTACGATCACATCCCTTCTCCCGGAAAGCAGGGAGGAGGTGGCACTTAACCGTAATTTTTCGATATCCTCATTAATGGAGAGGTCTTTTTCTATGTACACCCCGCTGGTAGGGATGTAGGCCTCAGGCTGATAGTAATCATAATAAGAGACAAAATACTCCACCGCGTTCTCAGGAAAGAATTGTTTGAACTCAGAATATAATTGGGCCGCTAGGGTCTTATTATGTGCCAGGACCAAGGTGGGCCGTTGTACATTTTCTATGACATTGGCCACCGTAAAGGTCTTGCCGGAGCCAGTCACCCCCAAGAGGGTCTGGTACCTTTCCCTGTTCGTTATACCATTGCTCAACTCCCTGATGGCGTTGGGCTGATCCCCGGTAGGTTTAAATTCGGATACTACATTGAACTTCATTTTTTAAAGTTACAAAAGGTGGAGGTAAAGCGGATGAAAAATCAGCGTTTCAGGGTAAAATGGCCCTTAATTTCCTTTTGGCCAAAAGAAGTGGCCCGGAACCAGTAATCTGATGGGGGCATGGGGTTGCCATTAAATGTACCATCCCAGCCCAGGGCATTGGGATCTATTTGCGCCACTAAGGCCCCATAACGGTCATAGATACGAATGGTCTCTATCGGGGTATTTGTGGTTTCATCTATAGGGCTATATTGCCAATAGTCATTGATGCCATCCCCATTTGGGGTAAAGAAAGCGGGAAAATCCTCTTTGGACAAATTCCCGTCCACAGTTTGCATCGTCATGCCACAGCCCAGGCGGTCACGCACGTATATGGTATATTCTTTGGGATTGAGTCCGGTGAAATTAGGACTTGTCTGCCATGCAAAGTCGCTGTTTTCCAGCGCGTATTCATACCGGCCGGGTTCCTCCATTTCCACGGTGATGTTCAGTCCGTTTCTATCCCGTTGCAACGCAATGTCCCTTATGACAGGGGTATCGGACAGCACGACTTCAAATAATTGGGTGTTGGGACATTCAATGGTAGCGCCAAATTCCGTGACCGTGTTGTACAGTTCCACCCTATAGGTACCCACGGTATCCAATATCACTTGATTGATTTCCGAGAGGAGTTCTTCCGTTCCATCTGCGTTTATTCGGTACCAACGGTAACCGCGCGCCAGACTAATGGTTCTAACATTGATGCTTTCTTGACCCGCACATAGGGCAAATGCCTCAGGTAGCGTAATATTGGGAAAGGAATTCGCCGCACACGAGACCGTGGGCAAGCCGGTAGAGAACGATTCTTCGGTGCAGCCCTCAGCTTCCCCATTTTCATTGATGGGGGTAATGGAAACAAAGATTTCCCGATCAATGGGAAGTTCCGTAGGAGGGCGATAAAACAATACGTTGCCCGTTTGCACATTATCCACAAGGTCAACGCCCCCGGGCACGGTACCCACGGACAAGAGGTAGTCCGTTGCCCTGGGCGCATAGTTCCAACGGATATCACTGTTCACATTAACACCCTCGTCCCCGTTGACAGGGCTGAACAGTGTGGTGCACTCTGGCGGAGTGGTCACATCCTCTGTTCTGAATATTTGCAAGGGGCATACCCTAATGGGCTGGTCTGGCAGAAACAATCGTATGGTTACATAAATGGTCGTGTTTTCTGGTAAGCCTATTTCAGGCTGATAAAAATTATTGAGTCCGGATGATCTTCTGTTGATGATCTCACCGCCCCCGGGCGTTGTGCCCAGGGAGACCAAATACCCTATGATACCATCAACTGCAGTCCATTGTATGAGGTTGTCCACAGGTACGTCCATCTCGTTGTTCAATGGCGAAATCAGCGTAGGACAGGGTTGTGCCACCATTTTTTGGCAGAAAAAAACAGCCAAAAATAAAATACCCGTGTATGCCTTCTGCCGTAACATCCTTATCATCGTTTTAATAAAAAATATCCTTGTAGCTTTTTGCCTTCAGGTGACCTCGTGCGAAACCAATAATTGGATTCCGGTAAGGGTCTGCCGTTGAAAAGGCCATTCCATCCTTGTGAACCGGCCTCGATCTGCGCTAAAAAGGTGCCATAACGGTCAAAGATCAAAATGGGTGCCACCAAATTATCTGAGGTGTCCCTAGAGGGTATGAATTGCCAATAATCATTGACTCCATCACCATTGGGGGTAAAAAACTTGGGAAAACCTTCTACCGTTATGTCTTGAATCACGGTTTCCTCGTCCCTGCCGCAACCCCCTTTGTCCCGCACGTATACGGTATGTGAACCCGGTTGTAGGCCACGAAATACGGCACTGTCTTGGTATGGGCCTATTACATCATCCAAGGCAAACTCATAATCCCCAGAACCGCTTACCCGGACCTCAAAACGGAGACCGCTAGCATCCTCAGTGACCCCGATTTGCTCAATGATCGGCGCCTCTGAAAAGGATACCGTAAAAATTTGGCTGGTAGGACACTCTATGGTAATGCCATCTTGTGAAAGGATATTGTACGCTTCATACCTATATGATCCGGGCGAAGGGAAATCAACCTCTGCAGTGGTTGAAATCAACGTTTCACTACCATTTGTACCCATGCGGTACCACCGGAAACCGTCCGCTTGGTCGGTTGCTGTATAAACCCTGCTATCCTGGTCCAAACAGATGTCCACTTCTGTGGGAAAATCGATATCAGGGTTCAGAAAGGTAAGTTCCCCGGTAATGTCGTCAAAGAATGGGCCGCACCCCACAATGGTGGAGAAGCTTTCTTGTGTGCAGCCTATGGCCTCCCCGGCCGCATTGAAGGGAATTATGGTGGAAAAGTAGGTACGGTTGGGCTCAAAATTCACCACATTCACACTGTTGGCCGTAATGATTGCATTGTCCAGAATATCGCTTGTGTTCGGAGAGCTCCCAATTGTGAGCCGGTAGCCAGAGGCTTCCGGAACCATATTCCAAGTTACCGTAGGATTCAGGGGCACATTCATTGCGCCATTCAAAGGTGCTGTAAGGGTAGCGCAACCCGGCAGCGTAGCGGCTTCCCCCGTAACATAAGAGCTGAAAGTGCAGTTGTCCGCGGGGCCATTTTCGTTGTAAGGAACCACCGTCACAAATATTTCAGCGTTATCGGGCAGGCCGCTGGGCGGGCTGTACGAAAGTACATTGCCCACATCTTCAGAGGCCAAGTCCCCACTGCCCTCGGTGAGGCCCATAGTAATGGTGTATCCTGTGGCCGATGGGGCATAGGCCCAGGTAATGGGTGTGGCCGCATTTACGTTAGTGGCCCCATCTAAAGGCGTCACTATGTTCGTACAGGCTGGGGCGGTGATTACGTCCTCAGTAGTGAAGGAACCTACTGGACATACCTGTTCTGGGATATTGTTCAAGAAAAATAAGGTGATCGTTACGTGGAGCTGGGTATCTTCCGGCCATCCCAATGGTGGGGTGTAGCGGGTGGCATTGCCCACGCTTGCGCGATTAAGGATGTCCGTACCTCCAGGGGTGGTGCCCACGGAAACGATATACCCTGTGACCCCAACCACATTGTTCCAATTCAAAGCGGCATTCACCGCTACATTGGTACTACCGGCAAAAGGTTCTGACAGTATAGGGCATTCCTGTGCCGAGGCACCCCAATGGGCCATCAGAACAATCACCAATGTACTTATCCGGTTCAACATCTGTCAGTTCCTTAACTTCAATAAAGTTTGCAAATAGGGGTACACTCCGGCCGAAAAAAAATACCCCTTACACGGCCCCACACATAAAAAAGGAAGAAATGCCGTAATGTTCCACCCAATGCTGGGCATGATATTTTTAGGGTAATCGTCCTCGGTCTTGTAAATTGGTTCCAGCACCGAAACCCCTGTAGTAAGCAAGGTCTTCATTCTTTTCATCCGCTCTTTTTTTTATTGGCACTACCAAGGGATTTGATTCCTCAAGGCCTGCCTCAAACTCAAAAATCAGTATCGTACAAATGTTTCGTGGGCCTGTCTGCCGTTGGGCAGGCCTGCCCAGAGACAGGTTACCGATAAGCAAGACGCCATGCCCTATGTCCACACGGGTACATCCACAGGCGAGGTATAGGATATTTCATAGCGTACTCTACAACAGTACAATATAAAACAAAAAGAAGAAGTAACCTTGGGTACGCCTGTTAAATGGCTCTAAAGCCCGACAAAGCGATCAGGTTACAGATCGCGTTTTTTCAGCAAGGCGTAGGACAGGTAAATGAAAATGAAGGTCCAAGCAAGTACAATGATGACCTCATACCAATGAACCGCATAATTCAGGTTGAAACGTTCACCTACTTGGGTGGCCACAGCCTGTACGGCTTCCAGCCTAGAAAAAGGCTCCTTGATCAAATTGAACATGGATTGGAGTGGGAAAAAGCCCATGATGGTCTCTGTGGTTTCCGCATCGAACAATTTCCAACGGATAAGTCCGGTTACAATACCTTCAAAAATCTGCCAAAGAATCAAAAACCCTAAGGCAAAGGCTGAACGTTTCACCAAGATGCCCAAGAAAAGGCAAAAGGAGAAAAAGCCCAATAGCTTCACGAAAAAGGCCAATAGGAATTCCAGGTCAGAAAAGATGATGGATAGTTCATTGTAATCAGAATAGATCAGCCCCAAAATCAACGAAACGGCGAATACAAAGAGAGTGGAAATAATGGCGAATGTGAGGACCGTGAGAAATTTGGATAGAATGAACTCCTTCTTGGAGAGCCCGTCTATCAAATTTTGTTTTATGGTCTTGTTGCTGTACTCGTTAGACATCATAGAGACGATGACAATGGCCAGAAAGAGTTTAAAAAAGGCCGTGATGAAGGTGTTGAAATGCCAGATATAGGGGAAATTGAAGATTCCGATATCCGCCAAATGGAACTTAATGGGGCCAATATCAAATTTAATGGCCGCCACCAAGGCGATGGAGGTAAGGATAAAAAAATAAGATAGGATCAGTACCTTACTGGCCCTATTGTTCCAAAGCTTTATGAATTCTATGTGCAATAGTCGTATCATCTAAGTCACTTAATGGGATT
>CAKZLG010000220.1 GCA_937125035.1 uncultured Maribacter sp.
GCAATACTCTTTGTTTTTGGGGCGATGTCCCTGAGCAATACCTATGCTTCCACCGATTCCAACACTACTGAGAACGTGGCCATCGTCATGAACGATGAAATGAGCGTGCTCTGTAAGGCCGCTATGAAGGGTGATGTGGAGAAAGTACGCAGTCTATTGGCCACAGGGGAAAATGTCAATGAAAAATCCCTGGGAATGACCCCGGCCATGTATGCGGCCAGGTACAATAGGGCAGAGGTCATGAAAGTGCTTCTTCTTAATCAAGCTAATTTAAACATGAAGAGCGATCAAGGTTACACGGTTAAGGAATATGCCAAAATGAGTGGTGCCCAAGATGTGCTGAATGTCTTGAATGCCAATTCCTAACGCAATATCTAAAGTATAAAAAAGCCCAAAGGTCTTCCTTTGGGCTTTTTTTCATTCATGAGGGTTTTTCTTATAGTGTTCAAGTAAAAGAGTCCCGCATTTTAAAATTCGAATCCTGTCAAGGCCCTATGCATAAAGGCATACACGGCCATAAATAACATTAGGGCACAAAAAACAGAATATACTTTTAGAACCACCACCAAGATTTCTGGCTTGCAATTTCTAAAAGCCTCTACATAAAGCGATTTAAAGTGTAATAGTGTTCCCATATAGTTCTGTTTAAGCGATTAAACCAAAGCTAAAGGGGGTTGAAAGTATCTGGTAATGGTGCATCTGGGAATATCAAATATAACAAAAAGCAAGGGGGAAACCAGTGCTTTTAACGTTATTTGGCCAAATTTAACGTTCAATTCTGCCCTTTGTATTTTTCTATGGCGGCTTTTATTTTATCGATCCGGTTCTCTGGGTCTGGGTGGGTGCTCTGAAACTCGGGCACACGGTTGGGGCCCGCAGCATCTTTCAAGATCTGCATCACTTTGATCATTTCATAGGGGTCATAGCCCGTCTGTAGCATTAAGAGCACCCCAAGCTCATCACTTTCCAATTCATCGTCCCTGCCATTGGTCAGTAAGGTGTTCTGGCCTATGCCCTGTACCAAGCCCCCCATATCTGCCCCTACGGAGGCCCCCATGGTCAAGGTCTGCCAAAAATTACTGTCGGCAATACGCTCTGCGGAATGGCGCCCGATCACATGGCCGATCTCATGTCCCAATACCCCCGCCAGTTGGGCCTCATTGAGTTGCGAGAACAGGGCGTAGGTAATGAAACACTGCCCACCGGGAAGTGCAAAGGCATTGATGGTACGCTCGTCTGCCAGAAGGTGAAATTCATACTGGTACGGGGTTTCCTTGGCAATGCTGCTGCTCACCAGTTTATTGCCCACGGCATCCACAAAGGCCTGCAGGCGTTCATCCGGGTACAGCCCCCCGTGTTGTTGTGCCACGCCAGGTGCGCTTTGCAGCCCAATGGCAATTTCCTGTTCCGTGGTCATGTTAATGTGCTGGGAACGTCCTGTATAGGGGTTTTCTTCACTATTACTGCATTTTTGGATAAAGGCAAAGGCCACAATGGCCAAGCCGATAAAGATGCGGATCTTCCAACTTCCTCTTCTCATGGTAATGGTGTGCTTAGATGGTTACCAAGATAAGAAATCCGTTAAAGTAGCGCACGGTTAATGTCCAAAATATGGTTCTGAATGTAGTTTTTCAAGAAACCAATGGTAAAATGCTCGGCGCCCTCAAAATCTTCATACTGTAATAGTTGAACAATGTTCTTGCCCCTAAAAGCCTCCAACATGGGCTTGGAAAGCGGGGCATAACTATAGTGCCACGGCTCGTATTTGAATCCCCTTCTCTTGGGGTTGTCCGTATAGACCAGATGGAAATCGTACCTGTTGGCATGCTCGTCCATCCATTTTTTGAAATTTTCAAAGGGGCCCCCTTCGCCAAATTTTTCGGGCACCAGAACATCGCCTTCCGTTCTGGGGTAGCCATCAATCACATCCATATCCGTGCCCCAATGGTGTCTGCTGGTGCCGGGAATGGTTGAATATTCAATGATCTTGTCAATGGCCGCCAAAGGATCCATGCCCTGTTCTTCCGTATACGTGAGGAACTTGCGCTCAAAAATCTGCCGTTGCCGTTCATAGCTGCGGTAGCTGGATATGATCTTTAAATCGATACCGTCTTGGTAGGCCGCTTTTTTCATGTCCACAAAGGCATCGTGGGCTTCTTTCTGTAGATTAATGCCCTCTCCATGCAGGGCAAGGTCCGCTTTGCCCATCAGTTCCAAAATGGAATACTCCGTTTCCTGCGCAACCATGAACTGTGGTAGGGTGGCCAAGGCCAACCCCGCCGCGCTGCTCTTTTTGATGAATTTTCGTCTTTGCATGCTATAAAAATAGTGTTTTACGCTAACCTTCGCTTTATTTTACAAGGTATTTTCGTTGGCGTTTTCCTGTTACGCTGCTTGTTAACGGGCATTTCCTAGGGGCCTACTTAAGATATTTATCTCGAGAGATAGAGGAAGCCCTGATAGTTAAGGTCCAGGTCTGCCATGTACACGGTATAAAAATAGACCCCCACGGGGAGGCCCTCCTCCCGGGAAATGACCAAATTATTGATGTTTGATACGCCCCTAAACTCATTCGTATAATTTTGTTTTTCAAATACTTTCAGGCCAAAGCGGTCATAAATTTTCACCATGTTGTTGGGCGATTGCTCCAACTGTGGAATGATTAGGGCGTCATTGATACCATCGCCATTTAAGGAGATGTAGAAATTGTCCAGATCAAAGAGATCGGAATCCAGCGGTTCCAAGGCATCCCGGGTTACCCCCAACGTAATGATGGCATATTCATTGGGCACAAAGGTGCCGGAGGTCACAAAACCCTGCTCCAAGGTACCGGCAAACCCGGTATTGCCCAGGCTCACCCATTCATTTTGGGAAAGGCTCCAGCCCACGGGTACAATAAGCGCAGCATCGGCGGTCAGGGCGGCCATATCACTGTTGGGGTTCCAGTTAATGGTGATGGTACTGGGCACACTGCCCTGCAATTGCCAAAATTCCACATTGGATACAAACCCAAGGTCCCGTTCCACGTTGTCCGTATCAAAAGGGCCCGGAAGGGAGAAGGGTGCATTGGGGTCTTCCAAGAAATAGGCGCACTGCGCAAAAAGGTTGGTTTCTGCAGCGTTGAGTGCCAAGGGGCGTAATTCTGAGGCACTGCCCACGGGGAAGATAAAGCTGCGCTTATTGGTCATGGCGGCGTAACCGTCCACTTTGGCCAGATCGGACTCGCCCACGTAAAAGGCATCCCCCACAAAAGTGAGGTGGGTGCCGGGATCCAAACGATCGGTGGCCACGTTGCCCGTGATGAAGTTAAGGTTGTTGGCCACATCCAAGCCAGTGGTGAGCCGCAAGGTGGTATTGAGCACCACCTCCACATCGTAGAAGAGGGGCACCACGCTACCGGAAAGGGTGCGCCCGTTGCCATAAAAGCCCACCAGGCCCAGATTGTTGTCCCAAGCGGCATCATTGATGAGCTCGGTGTGCAGCCCCATCTGGGCATTTTCATGCAGGCGCAGGTTGCCGCCGTTGTAAAGCGCGGTCTGGGCGCTGAGTAGGCTTGTGCACAGGAGCAAAAAGATGATGGCCCTTATCCGTTTCATTATTCTTGGTTGTTCAGGCGGTTTATAATGGTTTCCATTTTTTGCTCCAGGGCATTCATTTTTTGCGCCAGAGCTTCGTTTTCTTCTTGTAAGGTCTCTATTTTCTTTTCCTGTTCTATGGTATGGAGGAAGAGCTCTTCTATTTTTTCTAGGTTGATGCGCGATGCCTCCCCCAAGTTCCAAAAGCCTTGGGACTTAATTTCTTGGGCGGACTGCACCCCGGGCAGGTGGTGGTTTTGCTTTACAAAATCCTCCACATCCTTTAGGCTGGAAAAATCATAATTGGGGTTTAACGTAGAGGTGCCAAGGAAGTAGATTTGGAAGACGTAGTCCGGTATCCCAATGATAGGGTCCGTTGAGAGGAAGCTTCCATCTGTTCGTATATTACCTGCAACATGTAAATTTTCCTGAGGGTTTGTTTCACCAATTCCGACATTTCCGTTGGTGATAATTCTCATTCGTTCAACCGAGTTTGTCGTAAAGGCTAATTGACTGGTTCCAGCTAACCACATGCCAGTGTTTAAGTCATTTTGAAATCGATAGGCTGGTAAACTTTCAGTTCCATTTCCGTTAGCTATAGTACTTGAGCGGATTTGCCCTATTACTTG
>CAKZLG010000221.1 GCA_937125035.1 uncultured Maribacter sp.
CAAAAAGGAAGGGGTTTCCGCGCTACAAGTGGTCATGACCAAAATTGGGGCCGGAGGTAAGTTTGACAAGGATTCCTATAAAGTGTCCGGGGGTTTGCATGGCGTAGGTGTTTCCTGTGTCAATGCCCTTTCCAGTCATCTGCACGCCATTGTGCACAGGGACGGCAAAATCTGGGAGCAGGAGTATGAGCGCGGTAAGGCCTTATATCCCGTTAAAAGCACCGGTGAGACCACAGATAGGGGAACCATCGTCACCTTTAGGCCAGATACCACCATTTTCACCCAAACCATAGAATACAGTTACGAGACCCTAGCCAACAGAATGCGGGAGCTTTCATTTTTGAACAAGGGGGTGACCATTAGTATTACGGATAAGCGTCAAAAAGACGACAAAGGGGAATATGTTGGTGAAACTTTTTATTCGGATGAGGGGCTAAAGGAATTCGTTAAGTTTTTGGACGGTACACGAGAGTCGCTCATTCAAAACGTAATTTCCATGGAAGGGGAGAAAAATGATATTCCCGTGGAAGTGGCCATGATCTACAATACGAGTTATACGGAGAACCTGCACTCCTATGTGAACAATATCAATACCCATGAAGGCGGCACCCATTTGTCCGGCTTTAGAAGGGGGCTCACCACCACCTTGAAGAAATATGCCGATGCTTCGGGCATGTTGGATAAATTGAAGTTTGAGATCCAGGGAGATGATTTTCGCGAGGGCCTAACGGCCATCGTTTCCGTAAAGGTAGCGGAACCTCAGTTTGAAGGGCAGACCAAGACCAAACTGGGAAACAGGGAAGTCTCTTCCGCAGTGAGCCAAGCCGTATCTGAAATGTTGACCAACTATTTGGAAGAGCACCCGGACGATGCCAAGGTCATCGTGCAAAAAGTGATATTGGCCGCACAGGCCAGGCACGCGGCCACCAAGGCCCGTGAAATGGTGCAGCGTAAAACCGTCATGAGCATAGGTGGACTGCCCGGAAAACTATCGGATTGCTCCGAACAGGATCCATCCTTGTGTGAAGTGTTCCTGGTTGAGGGTGATTCCGCAGGTGGAACGGCCAAGCAGGGTAGGGACCGTAATTTCCAGGCCATCTTACCGCTGCGGGGAAAGATTCTGAACGTGGAGAAGGCCATGCAGCACAAAGTGTTTGAGAACGAGGAAATAAAGAATATTTATACCGCCCTTGGCGTTACCATTGGTACGGAAGAGGACAGCAAGGCACTCAACCTTGAAAAATTGAGATACCACAAAGTGGTCATCATGTGCGATGCCGATGTGGATGGCAGCCATATTGAAACCTTGATCCTTACCTTTTTCTTTAGGTACATGAGGGAACTCATAGAAAACGGACATGTGTACATAGCCACCCCGCCCCTTTATTTGGTTAAAAAGGGCAGCAAGAAGCGCTATGCTTGGTCAGATAAGGAGCGCGATGAAATTGCGGAGAGTTTCAATGGCAGTGTGGGCATTCAACGATACAAAGGTCTTGGCGAAATGAACGCTGAGCAGCTGTGGGACACTACCATGAATCCGGAATTCCGGACCCTAAGGCAGATTACCATTGAAAATGCCACCGAAACCGATCGTGTATTCTCCATGCTTATGGGCGATGAAGTGCCCCCAAGAAGGGAATTCATTGAGAAAAATGCCGTTTATGCCAACATTGACACATAAAAAGTAAGGTCTTCACAACAAAAACCTGCACCAACCGTGCAGGTTTTTTATTTTTAGACCGTTATCCACGCATCATGAACACACCAATAGGTCTTCGTATGCGGATTCCCCACAAGAATGGAGACGGTCCTAATAGTAAAAGACATGAGAAAAAAATTGACCTGTATGGCCCTGTTCAGTGTTGGACTGGCCTTTTCACAAACCGACATCAATGATATCTTCGCCGCTGGGGTGGAAGATGCCGAGGTGTTTCTGAACGATTATCTGGCGCCAGTATCCGAAGGGGCGGTTTATGCCCTTTCCACGGGGTGGTACAATACCGCGGATGCAAAGCCCTTGGGCGGTTTTGAAATCTCATTGGTGGGCAATTTCACCAGCTTTAAGAACAAGGAAGATAAAAAGACCTTTGTCCTTGATCCAAATGACTACCAAAATATAGATTTTGTGAACAATCCCGGTACGCCACGGGCGGTCTCCTCTGGTCTGGGGGAATTAGAGGGCATTGCGGTCATGGTTGAGGCCAATGTGGGCGGCACCCTGGTTCAGGAAGAAATCACCTTACCCGCAGGACTCGCTGCAGAAGGGCTCAATTTTATCCCATCTGGTTATGTACAGGCCAGTGTGGGCCTGATCAAAGGAACCGAGGTAAAGGCCAGGTTTTTGCCCAAGATCGCTTATGATGGTGCTTCTGTTGGCCTGATCGGGTTTGGACTCCAGCATGATTTTACCAAATGGCTGCCAGCGGATAAGATATTGCCCGTGGCCATTTCCGGGGTCATAGGATATACCCAGTTGAATGCGGAATATGATTTTACAGGCAATACATTGATTGAAGGTGAAGATCAGCGTCTTGATCTCAATATAGGCACTTGGGCGTTCAATGCCGTAGTGTCCACCAAACTGCCGATCATCAATTTTTATGGTGGCCTGGGCTATATTACCGGTACTTCAGAAACAGATGTGCTGGGCACCTATAGGGTAACCCGTGGACCATTTGCGTCTGAGATTTATACCGATCCATTTTCCATTTCGCAAAAAGTGAGTGGCGTAACGGCCAATGTGGGCACAAAATTGAAATTGGGCTTTTTTAGATTGAATGCCGATTATACAATGGGCGACTTCAATACATTGACTTTTGGAGTGAACTTAGGCTTTAGGTAGGCTCAAATATAAAGAGCCCGCAAGGATTTCTCCAAACGGACTCTTTCCCATGGCCCTATTAAAACTTGTTTATTCCTTAATGGCGAGCATCGTACCATTTACCAGTTGTAAGAGCTCGCCATTTTTTGTTTTCTCAATTTTCAGAGTATGGGTCGGCTTATCTTCCAAGCCACTGTAAATTACGGTATATATGCCATCTTCCTGGGCCCAACTGAAATCGGTCTTAATGATTAGGGAGTCGTTCTGGAACTCGTGGTACCTGCCTAGGTAAACATCGTTGAAGATCCATTCTTTCCGGACATTGGCCTTGGAAGTGGTCGTTTCCAGATTATCGCCATCAACCCATATCCCAATGATAGGGTCATTGTTCTGATCGATCCTAGAACAATTTGCCGAAAATAAGATGGCTAATATAGCCATGAGACAGAGGGACTTTTTCATGCTAAGTAGGTTATGTGGAATTTGGGGTTCCGTGAATAATAACGGCAAGGCATCTTTTCTTATTACTAAAATTCGATGTACGGCACGTTTTTTTGGTTTTCTTCGTTGAAACGTCTTTTTTTTTAACGAAGCCCGCCGTTCATCGATTTTTTTTGGGCCGATAATTGAACCAAATTGCCCTATTTTTAGCTAATATTTAGTTATTTTTGGTTGCTTTGGAATACCTAGGAATCCAATAATATTCATCTATCATAATTATTATAAACTAAAAACATACATATGAAAGTTACAGTAGTAGGAGCAGGGGCCGTGGGCGCCAGTTGTGCGGAATATATTGCCATAAAGGATTTTGCAGCAGAAGTGGTGCTATTGGATATCAAAGAGGGTTATGCCGAAGGAAAGGCCATGGATCTGATGCAGACAGCTTCCCTCAATGGTTTTGACACCAAGATTACGGGTAGTACCAATGATTATTCAAAAACGGCCAATAGTGATATTTGCGTCATTACTTCGGGCATACCCAGAAAGCCCGGGATGACGCGTGAAGAACTTATTGGTATCAACGCCGGTATTGTAAAGACCGTAGCCTCCAATCTACTGGAACATTCCCCCAATGCCATTCTCATTGTGGTCAGTAATCCTATGGACACCATGACCTATTTGGTGCATAAGTCCACCAACGTGGCCAAGCACAAGATCATTGGCATGGGCGGCGCTTTGGATAGTGCCAGGTTCAAGTACCGCTTGGCCGAGGCCTTGGAAGCCCCCATTTCTGATGTGGACGGCATGGTCATTGGCGGGCACAGTGATACCGGTATGGTGCCCTTGACCTCCCATGCTACCCGCAACAGCATCAACGTATCTGAGTATTTGAGCGCTGAGCGCATACAACAAGTGGCAGAGGACACCAAAATAGGGGGCGCCACCCTTACCAAGCTTTTGGGCACCAGTGCATGGTATGCCCCAGGGGCTGCAGTCTCCGCCTTGGTGCAGGCCATTGCGTGCGACCAAAAGAAAATGTTCCCGTGCTCCACCTTTTTGGAAGGGGAGTATGGATTGAACGATATCTGCATAGGGGTGCCGGTGATCTTGGGTAAAAATGGTATTGAAAAAATAGTGGATGTGCCCCTGAGCGAGGCCGAAAAGAACAAGATGCAGGAAAGTGCCGCGGGCGTTGCCAAGACCAACGGCCTGTTGGAGCTGTAATCTGTATCTCACATAACCAAAACAGGAAAACCTTTATAGTTCAGCTATAGAGGTTTTTTCATGATAAGGCCATAGCTATCAGAAATATATATAGTATAGAATATACGATTTAGAATAATCTTTATTTTTATATTTGCCGCATGAATGCAAAATGGTACGTAGGTACTCTTATTATTATTTTGGCTGTACTTGGGCTAAGTCAAGGGCCAAAAAAAGCTTCTAATCAGCAAATTGTATTTCAATTTACAGATATAGAATTAGCTTCAGAAAGAGCACATGACCAAGTGTTGGCGGCCATTATCCAACAATTACAGACCTTAGGGATCCACGACGTTGAAGTTTTGGAAAATGACGAAACGCAACTAAGGATACGTTATTACAGTGACGTGGATGCGCTCAAGATCAAAGCATTTCTTTGCCAAGAGCACCAACTATCATTGGCATACGAACACGAACTTCCTTCAGATTTTCCCAAAGAACAGCTTCCTGAGACCTATAAACTTATTGTAGTAGACCTACATCAGCAGGCGGACAACGGTTATGGTTTACACGGGAATCTGGTTTCGGCCCAGAACGAGGATCATCGGTCTTTTGCTCCGGTAACCCCGCTGATCAAGAAAGTAATTATTGATCTTGGGCAAGATGCCCTCACAGGAACAGCGCTAAGAATCAACCCAAGTGCTGTCATAGCATCAGATAACACTGCACATCAAATCCCTGAAGTAAGGGCCGGGCCTTGCGCTTAAAAAACTACTTTTTTCACTAATACCAGAGCGATAATGTAATTGGCCCTCCATTGGCGAATTACACAACATCTTAATCACATAAATTAATTTAAACCATTAAAATGCAAAATAAAGGACTTATAAAGCTTTTTGCTTTATTATTCGGATTAGTCAGTATCTATCAACTCTCCTATACATTCATTACGGGTAAGGTTGAAAAGGAGGCGGAAACATTTGCCGCAAGTCGTATTTCAGAGTCGGAGAATGATTACGTTGCAGAAAGGGAAGCCTTAGAGGCCAGGTATTTGGATTCCATTGGCAGTAACCCCGTTCTGGGCTTTACTACCTATGATGAGGCCAAGAAAAAGGAGCTCAATAAGGGGCTTGACCTAAAAGGAGGAAT
Organism: uncultured Maribacter sp.; assembly: GCA_937125035.1. GTDB lineage: Bacteria > Bacteroidota > Bacteroidia > Flavobacteriales > Flavobacteriaceae > Maribacter. The sequence continues at coordinate 5,618 of CAKZLG010000221.1, forward strand.
CAACGTAACCCTTCAAATTTCCGTTAAGGACATACTTAAGGGCTTGGCCAACAATACGAAGAACCCTGTGTTCAACAAAGCCCTGGCCGATGCTGATGCTGCCTCCAAAAGTAGTGATGCCACCTATATTGATTTGTTTTTTGAAGCTTTTGACAACATTAAGGGCGATACCAAGTTGGCCTCCCCTGATATTTTTGCGAACAAGGGCTTAAGCGAAGAGATCAACTTTCAAATGTCAGATGATGCCGTAAAACCCATCATTAGGCAAAAAATTGATGAGTCCGTTGTATCCGCCTTTGAGGTTCTCCGGGAGCGTATTGATGGTTTTGGTGTTACACAGCCCAACATTCAAAGAGAAGGAAACTCTGGACGCATCTTGGTGGAGCTTCCCGGGGCAAGGGACATAGCCCGTGCTCAGGATCTATTGTCCAGTACCGCACAATTGGAGTTTTGGGAAACCTACCCACAGAACAATACCAGTTTCAGCACCTTTTTAATACAGGCCAATGAAAAATTGAAGGATATTATAGATGTTAAGGCCCCAGAACCGGTAAAGGCGGAGTCTGAACTTGATTCCCTACTTTCTGACGTGTCGCAGGATTCCTTGGACCTTGCCTCACAGGTCAACCCCTTGTTTGAGTTGTTGGTGCCTGCCAATCCAGGAACGAACGCCATGTTCAGGGCCGCCATTAAAGATACGGCCACCATTGGGGAATATTTGAGGATGCCGGAAATCCGCAGGTTATTGCCAGCGGATATTCAATTTACCAAATTTGTATGGGAGCGACCCTCCAATGAGGATACAGAGGTCATAGATCTGTATGCCTTAAAATCCAATAGAGATGGTACTCCGCGTATTAGTGGTGATGTGGTCAGTGATGCCCGTGCCGATTTTGACCAATTTGGGAAGCCGGCCGTTTCCATGACCATGAATACCAAAGGAGCCAAGGAATGGGAGAATTTAACAGGTGATGCCTACAATAACCAAACGGGCATTGCCATTGTATTGGATAATAAAGTATACACCGCCCCAGGGGTATCCAGCGGTCCTATTTCGGGAGGTCGTTCTGAGATCACGGGTAATTTCACGGTAAACGAGACCAAGGATATATCCAACGTCCTCAGGGCAGGTAAACTTCCCGCGTCAGCGGAAATCATACAATCGGAAATTGTGGGGCCATCCTTGGGCCAAGAGGCCATAGATAGTGGTTTTACATCCTTTATGATCGCCATGGCCATTGTGTTGGTATGGATGATTTTTTATTATGGCAAAGCAGGCGCTTTTGCAGACGTGGCCCTGTTGTTGAACATTCTTTTGATCTTTGGGGTGTTGACCAGTCTCAACGCTGTTCTAACATTGCCCGGAATTGCGGGTATTGTATTGACAATTGGTATGTCCGTTGATGCCAATGTGCTGATCTTTGAGCGTATCAAGGAGGAGTTGGCCAAAGGAAAGGGCAAGGGGCAGGCCGTATCCGACGGATTTGGAAATGCACTTTCCTCTATTTTGGATGCCAACATCACCACGGGCCTTACCGCCATTATACTGTTCATTTTTGGTTCTGGACCCATCAAGGGCTTTGCCACCACCTTATTGATCGGTATTCTGACATCACTTTTCACCGCCATCTTTATAACGAGATTACTGGTAGACTGGTACATAAGCGGCAAGGGCAGAAGTTTGGATTTTTCTACAGCGATTACCAAAGGTCTGTTTAAGAACATGAACATAGATTTCTTGATAAAACGAAAAATAGCCTACGTCATTTCCGCCATTTTGGTAGGTGTGGGCGTATTTTCCTTATTTTTTGGCCCTGGGTTACAACAAGGGGTTGATTTTGTTGGAGGCCGTTCCTATACCGTCCGTTTTGAAAAGGCGGTGAACCCATCAGAAATCGCTTCGGAACTCAATACGGTCTTTGGTAGTGGAACCAATGTGAAAACCTTTGGGGAAGCCAACCAGATTAAGATCACCACTCCTTATAAAGTGGATGTGGAAGGTATTGAAGTGGACAATGAAATTCAGGACAAATTGTACACCTCCCTGCAGAAATACTTGCCAGATGGCATTTCGCAAGACGATTTTGCCGTGGGCACGGATGATAAATCCATAGGTATACTACAGTCCGTAAAAGTTGGGCCAACCATAGCGGATGATATTAAGAACAATGCGTTCTTGGCCATTTTGGGCTCGCTTGCCGTGGTCTTCCTGTACATCTTGTTCCGTTTTCGTAGATGGCAATTCTCTTTGGGTGCCGTAGTCGCTGTTTTTCATGATGTCATGATCGTGCTCGGGGTGTTCTCCATCTTTGGCAAGATCATGCCCTTTAATATGGAAATAGATCAAGCCTTTATTGCCGCCATACTTACGGTCATTGGGTACTCCCTTAATGATACCGTGGTTGTGTTTGACCGTATTCGGGAAATCATTGGTGAAAGGGGTTGGAAAGGTGGAGAGAATATCAATGCTGCCGTAAACAGTACTTTGGGCAGAACGTTGAACACCTCATTGACCACATTGATCGTGTTGTTGGCCATTTTTATCTTTGGAGGGGAATCCTTGAGAGGATTTATGTTCGCCATGATCGTGGGTGTCATTATAGGTACCTACTCATCTGTGTTCATTGCTACCCCCATAATGTTTGATTCACTGAAAAAGAAAATCACCGATGGGCAGCACTAATGCACGCTGATCAAGTTCCGCAAATAAAGAGGCCCTCTACTGCAGAGGGCTTTTTTTATGTGTTCATTTTTAGGACTTTCAACCAAGAGAAAAGCTGGCTGAAAAGGGTGAAGTTCTGTATGACCCTTAGCTGACCATTAAAGCCCCACTTATCCCTTTCTTTGGGATTGCTCAGCATGTCGTGCAATGTGGCGGCCAGTTGGGGAATGTCCGTAGGGTCCTCGTTGATCTCGCCCGTATGCATGTGCTCAACCTGAAACTTGAGTCCGGCCGCTCCTGAGACCAGCATTGGCTTCTTTTTCCACATCCCTTCTGTGGCCGTAAGGCCAAATCCTTCTTGAATGGAGTTCTGTACAATAATACTCGACGCTCGCTGCAGGGCATTAACGATCAAGGCATTCTCCTTGGCATTTTCCATGGGCAACAGTAAAATGGCGATATCATTTTGCATGGCAGGATCTATGGACTGGTACTCGGCCACCAGCTCCTGCAATACGATATCACCCTCGGGATCGTCCGAAACGTAGGCTGGATCTGGACCGCCAAGTACCAATAGGGTCATTTCTATACGTTTGTATTCCAAGGAATCTGGATCACCATTGGCCAAATTGTCCTGTTTCATCTTTACGAAGGCCTGCATGAGCTCCTTAAAACCCTTTAGGCGGTCCCA
>CAKZLG010000222.1 GCA_937125035.1 uncultured Maribacter sp.
AATCCAAATTGATCGCGCAGGCCCACCACCTCAGAGGAAAGCACCAATTGATCCGCAAGGTGTGCCGGAATGAAAATAGTACCGTGCCGGTTGGCCAGGACCACATCACCGGGCAGTACAATGGCCCTGCCCATACGGATTGGGGCATTGATGCTGGTGAGCATCTGCTCCGCCAAAAAGGAGGGGTCCGAGCCCTTGTGCCATCCATTGAAGCCTTTAATGTCCAGAAGTCCGGCCACATCACGCACGCTCCCATAAAATATGTATCCGTTTTGGGAATTGGTATATATGGCATTCCCCAGATTGGAACCGATCAAGGTGCCATCTACAATACGGCCATAGCCATCTGCCACATAGACATCCCCAGGCTTCAACATTTGAATGGGCCATGAATTGCTGCCTCCAATGGTGTCCCTGTTTTCCTTAGCCCCTTTCATTTTGATCAATTGCCTGTAATCTGGGCGAAGGGGCATGTACTGTACGGTGACCACGCGCCCGGTCATGACACTGTCCGGGTGCAAGATTTCCCACTCCCCTTCATATTGGTTGTGGTATCCCTTTCCCCTAAGATAGCCCCAGGCCTCTTCTATCTGTATGTTCTTCATGCGCTTTAACAAAGCGTCTGAAACCTTTGGCCTACCATCCGGAAAGCGTTCCCCTGTCCAAGAAGAAGTCAGTTCCTTAATATATTCGGGTGATGCGGCCACCCCTTGTGCCTGCAGGGCGGCAAAACTAAAAATGCAAATCATGGATAAAATCAGTGCTCTCATGGGTTTCATCTGTTTTTGTTTAACGTTCATTTTTGTGGCCACTTTGCCATGTGCCCTATGCGCGGTCACGGCTGTTGGGAAAAATAACATGGTCAAGATTCCAAGTCTTTATAATGGAACTTTCATGGCCTTAACTTTGTTCAGGATATACCTTCTGTTTCCTTTATGAATGGGTTTTTTTAATGTGAGGCCCGCCGTTTTTTCGGAGGGCCACACATCTAAAACTAACTCAAACAACCTATCTTCTTTATGTTCAACTATAGGTCCTGTCATGAGACCTTAGTTCATTCCATTCTTCAGTGGACTTGAAGTAGCTCTTGTCCCAGGTTTTACTATTAATGGTTTTTTGCTGGTT
>CAKZLG010000223.1 GCA_937125035.1 uncultured Maribacter sp.
CGTTTCACCGTATAGAGTTTACCTGATTTCACTACAGCCGAACTGTACTTGCTTTCTGTTGCACTGGTCCGTCCCACACCGATCTGCACCGGCACGGGAGACGGGTGTTACCCGCTATACCGCACTATGGTGTCCGGACTTTCCTCGTTCTGTGTCCAATGGTAATTGGAACAAACCGCGATAAGGTGGCCTGCTGCGCAAATGTACTGTAATTGTTGATAACTAAGGATGATATCAACTCCAAAAACAAGCGAATATAGACACCCTATTTTTATATTTGTGGTACACAAAACGACCCATTTTTGGAACCTTTCATTGTATCGGCACGCAAGTATAGACCCCAGACGTTTAAAGATGTGGTAGGGCAACAGGCCATTACGAACACGCTCCAAAATGCCATAGACAATAATCACTTGGCCCAGGCCCTTTTATTCTGTGGCCCCCGGGGTGTGGGCAAGACCACTTGTGCCCGTATTTTGGCCAAGCAGATCAATTCTGACGGATCGGAAGGTAAGGATGAGGATTTTGCCTTCAATATCTTTGAGTTGGATGCAGCTTCCAATAACTCTGTGGACGACATCAGAAACCTCATAGACCAAGTACGGATACCCCCACAAGTAGGAAAGTATAAGGTATACATCATTGATGAGGTGCACATGCTATCCGCATCGGCCTTCAATGCCTTTCTGAAAACCTTGGAAGAACCCCCAAAGCACGCTATTTTCATCCTGGCCACTACAGAAAAGCACAAGATCATTCCCACCATCCTTTCGCGTTGCCAAATTTTTGATTTTAAGCGAATTACCGTGGGTGACGCGGCAGAATATCTAAAATACATTGCAGAAAACCAAGGAATCAATGCCGAAGAGGACGCCCTGCACATCATTGCACAAAAAGCGGATGGTGCCATGCGCGATGCCCTTTCGATCTTTGACCGCGTGGTGAGCTTTGCAGGCAAAGAGCTTACCCGTAAAGCGGTGACCGAGAATTTAAATGTACTGGATTATGATGTATATTTTGAGGCCACAGACTTGATTCTGGAGCATGACATTCCCAATTTACTCCTATTGTTCAATAAGACCTTGGGGCTTGGCTTTGATGGCCACCATTTCATAGCGGGCTTGGCGTCCCATTTCAGGGATCTCATGGTCTGTAAGCACCAAGATACCATTGCGCTTTTGGAGGTGGGTGAGGCAGCACAAAAGAAATACAGGGAACAATCGCAGAAGACCTCCCATCCCTTTCTTCTTCGGGCCTTGGATATGGCCAATGATTGTGATTTAAAATACAAGGCCAGTAAAAACCAGCGTCTGCTTGTTGAATTGACCCTTATGAAATTGGCCTCCATTGATTTTAATGGAGAAAAAAAAAATCCTGAATCCGTAGGCAAAAAAGACTATTTGGCACCGGCAGCTTTCTTTCAGGGCCTAATGGGCCAAAGGAAGGTTTTTACCACCACCCTGCCGCAAAAACATAGGATTACCCCCTCCCCTGCACCAGCATCGCACTCAAAAACCGGAGCAACATCAGAAGCCGCACCAAAACCTGGGGCATCACCACAAAACGTAGCCCCGGAAACCGGCAAGGTTCAAAAGCCCAAGTCCTTGGCCCCGGAAGTGCCCGAAAAAACTGAGGAAAGTGCTGCCATAGCATCAGAGCAAATGGACCTGGCAAAAAAAATAAAGATAGATAGCCCCAAGAAACGGGTCTCTGGCCTATCCATTAAAAGCCTGGAAGCCAAAAAGGCACATGAGCTCAACAAAATAGAAGTGGTCATTGACGAGGACGACCTACCCGATGACGACTTTACCCAAGAAGCACTGGAACGGCATTGGAACGATTTTGTGAGAGATATAGATGCGAAGGGACAAAAGATTCTGGCGTCCAATTTAGGTACGGACAAGCCCCGTTTGGGAAAAGGCCACACGATTCATATTGAGCTGCCCAATGGCACCATGAAAAAGGAAATTGAGAGGGAACAGTATGGGCTTATGCAGTACTTGCGTACACAACTTAACAACCACCACATTGAGCTACAAATTAAAGTGAATGAGGAAAGTGCCAAGAAATATGCCTTTACCCCTGCTGAAAAATATGAGAAATTAAGGGCGAAGAACCCGGCCATTGATCTTCTACGACAAGAATTTGACCTAGACCTTTGATTGCTTTTTCAAACGAAAACCAAATACCAAAAATACCACTGCTATAATGAGCAGCGCAAAAGCCTCCCGGCCCAACTCAACAGTTTTTATATCACCATCCTCCAAACCAAACCCTTTAAAATCCGTTGGATATAAATACAAAAAGCCAATTAAGGCCGCTATACCCGCCATCAAGGGGACCTTGGCCGATATCTTGCCCAAGGCGCAAAGGGCGGATACGAATGCCGCGGCACAATAAATTAAAATCCAAATGAGGGCATCCGGATCGTTGTACTGCACCACCGCTCCCAAAAGAAACAATAGCGCGAACACCCATGCCAATATCTTATAAAAACGGTTCATTTTCATGTTTTTTTATACCCTTGGCTGTAAACTACATCCTCTTTGGGGTTGTTATGAAAGGACTTGTTGGGTTATAATACCATATACATCCACCGCACTTACGGTCTTTTTGGACAGGGAGGCCTTATTGGACATTATGATCGGGAAATCTTCCTCTTCCTCTGGCACCCTTCCATGTGATCCCTTGATCAGTTCCGCTTTCAACGGAATGATGTCCAATACGGTCCTAAAGCCCATCTTTTTCTTTAAGAGCTTCCAGGCCACTTTGGCCATGACCCATTTGTCCTTGGGATCCGTAAGCATTTCTACTGGGTCATAACCGGGTTTTTTATGTATGTCCACCATTCTTGCGTAATCCGGTGCCTTGGCATCATCCAACCAAAAATAGTAGGTAAACCAAGACTCTTTGTCCGCAACCACCACTAGGTCACCGCTGCGACCATGGTCCAAATGTACTTTTTTGATATCCTCCCCAGCATACACCTGCTCCACGCCTTCCTGTTGCTCCAACAGGGCCTTTATTTTCGGAAGGTCCCCCTTGTCCTTTACATACACATGGGCCAATTGGTGATCGGCAACGGCAAAGGCCGAACTGGCACCCGCATCCAATAGTTCCAAACCGCGCTCCACTCGTATGGCCAAATGGCCCGCTTTGCGCAGTACCCTGTTCAGATGCACCGGGCGGCTGACGTTGGTAATACCATATTCGGACAAAATGATCACATTGGTTTCGGATGTATCATAATGTGCCACTAGTTGCCCTACGACCGCATCCACCTCTTTAAGGTCCTTGGCAATACGTTGAAAATCGACTCCATAGCGCTGAATATTATAATCCAAATGGGGTAGGTAGATCAGCGTCAGGGTGGGGTCATGGTCCTTATCCGTCATAATGGCCGCGTCCGCAATCCATTGGGAAGAACGGATGGAAGTCCTAGGGCCCCAGAATTCAAACAGGGGAAAGGTGCCGAGCTCCTGTTGCGCCTTATCGCGCAGGGCCGCCGGATGCGAATAGACATCAGGAATCTTTCTACCATCTGCCAAATAATTGGGCCTTGGGGTAATACTATAATCCACATTGGAATACATATTATACCACCAAAAATGGTTGGCACAGGTAAAATTGGGGTCTTTCTCCTTTAAACTGTCCCAAATTTTAGGCGCTTGCACCAATGTATTGGACTGCCGCCAAAACTTTACCTCACACTCGTCCTTAAAATACCACCCATTGCCCACAATACCATGTTCTGCCGGCCATTTGCCCGTTAGGTAGGTCGCCTGTGCCGCACATGTGACCGCAGGGAGGACCGGCCGTATCACCGCTGCCGAGCCCTTTTCCATAAAGGATTTCAGAAAAGGGGTATGTTCCCCGATCAAACGCTTGGTGAGCCCAACGACATTGATGACCACGGTTTTCTTCATGCTTCCATTTTTTCTTTAAGCCATTGCATTTCACGGATTATGGACTTTGTCAAGTCTTCCTTCAGATCTTTCGGCAAAACGTCCCAAGTATATGTTTCCACCTCTAAATGCTCCGCTACCGGATTTTCCTTTACATAGGCCAATGCTTTTAAAATATGATCCTGAGTGGAATACAGTGCCCCATAGGCCTCCAAGAAAATGGGAACGTGAAAATGGGCCCTCAGCTCATTATGGTCATGCCTCCCTTTTAAAACAACGGGCAGATCAGGATAGGTAATCACGTTTCCGTTTTCCAAGGCCGTAACCTGGTGCAGGTAGGTAGGTTCGTTGAATTCCTCCAAAGTCTCCCAGATGGCGTTGGTATCCCCTTCTTTCAAGATGATTTTCAAAGCAGCGCTAACCTGTACTTTTCCCACTCTAATACCGGCCATGGCCAATTCGTCAAAGGTTTTCTTGGGTTCCTCATAGGCCAGGGCAAAATGGCAAACATCATAACAAACCGTGAGGTAACGTTTTACCACGGCCTCTGCCTGTAATGGCGTAAGACCTAAACCATGGGAAAGAGCCTCTCGGCCCATGGGCAGGAGGTATTCCTTGAAAAAAAACAGGACTTCTTCCGTGTTCTCCAACAAACCATCAGGTTCCGGTTCTATGTCCAAATGCAGCTGTACACCACTATTTTGCTCAAGTTCATGAAGGTGTACCACCACGGCAAGCATATGTTCAGCACCTTGCCTAAACGCCTTGTCCGTAGCCTCTTTTGTGGTGTGCCAATGTTTATAACTTATGGGCGAAGTGGAAATGCCCCCTTGCATACCGCCCGGCAAAAGTGCGGCCAATTGGTCAAAAAGTCGCTTGGTGTATTCCAATCGCTCATTAGTGGTCCAATCCGGGGCATGCACCTCATCCTTTACCCGTTCGTCGTGAAAGTTGCCGTAGGGAAATCCGTTCATGGTAAAGACATACACTTCTTCCCTGCGCAGCCAATCTTGAAATTCGTGCAAGCGCTCCCCCAAGGCCAGCTCTTCACTGGCCTTATTGGATAGGCGCAATCCCAATCCAAAAGGGGCCTCGGGACAAAGGGCCTTCTTTATTTGGGGCACGTGATGCTTTAGACTCTCAAAAGTGGTTCCCCAATCCTGTCCTGGGTGGATGTTGGTACAATAAGTGATTTGAACATGTTTGCCCAAGCGCATATTCTATGGATTTGTTATAGGTTGATGGTTCAACTGCTCCATGGCCTTGAGCATTAGGGATTCATCTATCGTATGTACATCATGCTTTTTACCGATATCCGACAGCAGCGTAATGGTCAATGTACCTCCCAAATGCTCCCTGAATTCCTCAATACCGGCCAATAAGGTATTTTGTTCCTTGGGTGTTTCTACCGGAAGAGCCAAATCAAAGCCTATGTGCAGCATTACACCTAGAATATGGTCTAAATCCTTTTTAGTGATCAGTCCCAACAGCTGGGCATAGGTAACGTCTAAGGCAATGCCCTTGGCCACGGCCTCCCCATGGCGAAGGGTATAGTGGGTCATGGCCTCCATTTTATGTGCGGCCCAATGGCCAAAGTCAAGCGGGCGGGAAGATCCCTGTTCAAAGGGGTCGCCCCCTTGGGCAATATGGGCCATGTGCATTTCCGCACATTTATAGATAAGGTATTGCATGGTTTCCCTATCCCGTTCCTTCAACGCTTGGGCATTTAGGGCGATAAAATCAAAGAAGGCGCGGTCTTTGATCAACGCCACTTTAATGGCCTCTGAAACACCCGATATCCAATCGCGCTGCTCTAGCGTCAATAAGAAATCCTGGTCATTGATGATGGCGAAGGGCGGTGCAAATGTGCCCAAAAAATTCTTTTTTCCGAAAATATTGATGCTGTTCTTTACGCCCACGGCCGAATCATTCTGGGAAAGTACGGTGGTGGGAATTCTGATCAGTTTCACCCCCCTATGGGCTATAGCAGCTGCATACCCCACCATATCGATGACGGCTCCCCCACCAATGACCACTACAAAGGAGTGCCTACAAATGGCGTTTGCATTAATGCCCTGCAATACCTTTTCCACATGGGCATTTTCGTTTTTAGCCTGTTCGCCCCCGGCAACAACAAGGGTATCCGTATAGGTGAGGCATGAATCATATTTTTCGCAATAGGCCCGTATTTGGGCCCTGAGCCCTTTATGATGGTAATCCACCCCATCGTCTATCACGAACAGTATCTTCACCCCGCCCTGCGGCTTGTACTCTTGAACAATATCATAAAACAGGGTGTTTTCTATATGGAACAATCCCTTTGTAAAATAAAGTTGGTACTCATAGGGTACTGAAAACGTCTGTTTTATAGGTTTTAGTTCCATAGCTTCTTAAGTAACTGCAAATAGTTTGGACAATAACAAAGATAAGGGCAAAAGCAACAAGGTCAGTGCGGCAAGCGTCCAATCTGTAAATCCGGCCACCCAGCAGGCATCCATGATAATGAGCGATAACACGCCCGAAATCACGGCTTTTTTTATGTTCTTGGGCGAATTTTCCTGATACGCCTTCCATAAGGGCCTAAAAAGTGCCATACTGAAGAGGACCAAAAAGGGAAACGCCTTGGGAAGACTTCCACCAAGCTGATGGATGCACCAACCCACCACCATAATGACGATGATGTAGAGCATCCCGGACCATAGGATATGGTTCTTGTTATTTCCATGTACCTCTCCCCTACTGATCAACGTGACCGCAAAAATGTAGATGACGGGAACAAGACCCAACCACCAATGGACCATACTTCCCAAAACGGACATCCCCAGCAAAAGGTTCAGTCCCCTGCACACCCCCATGGTCAAAGGCCCAAAAAATCCATTTTTCTTGGCATACCCATCATATAGGACAATAGCCGTAGTCAGTGCTACTGCAATTGCGCCACTCAAAGGGTGGGCCGCAAAGGCAAGGACACAACCTGATAGCAACAAGAGCACCCCCCATGCCACAGCTTCCGGCAATTTGACGATACCTTGGGGGATAGTCCTTTCCGGACGTTCCAAGGCATCCAATTGGGCATCGAAAACATCATTCAAGACCACTCCACCGGCATACAGCAGTATGGAGGAAAAAATCAATAGTAGAACAGTAGTTCCATGTTCCTGTACTGCGTTGAGAACATGGATCTGCCCAAGGAAAAGTCCTATGATGACACCCGCAAAAATATCGGCCGCGGCCGTGGGCAGGTTGGCAGGTCTGGCCAAACGGGCAAACCCCATGACCTTTTGATACATATTATTTTATTTGATCGGCATCCACGCGGGGTACTTGTCCCCTGAGAACGCTATTGTCATTGAACAATTTGGATTGATCAATGCCATTGGGATTCAGCCAATGTTCCTCTTTCATATTTCCATTTTTACTGAAGGCCTCCAATGCATTTTGATAACAGGTCTTGTGCACGTCTTCCTTGCTAATGCCCCTTTGAAGCATCAATGAAGCTGTCTTTGGTACGGCGAGTGGATCGCTAACACCCCAATCAGCAGAGCTGTCCACGATGATATTGGTGCTGCCAAAGCGCCTTACGACCTCCACCATTCTTTCGTTGCCCATTTTGGTTTTGGGGTAAATGGTAAAAGCGGCAATGAAGCCGCGGTCCAGCACGTCCTGTACGGTTTCCTCGTTATTGTGGTCTATGATCACATTTCCAGGATCCAGTCCATGCTCTAAACAGACCTCCATACTCTTAATGGTCCCGGCCTTTTTATCCCTATGCGGGGTATGTACCTGTACCGTCATGTTCAATTCCTTGGCCATCTCCAATTGCATGCGGAAATACTTGTCCTCTTCCGGGGTCTGGTCATCGTATCCTATTTCGCCAATGGCCACAACATTTTCCTTGTGCAGGTACAGGGGCAGTAGTTCTATGACCTGTTCTGCCAAGGCCCCATTGTTCGCCTCCTTGGAGTTAAGACCAATAGTGCAGTAGTGCTTAATACCAAACTGACTAGCCCTGAACGGCTCCCAACCCACCAGACTGCTGAAATAGTCTTGGAAAGACCCTACTTGCGTTCTGGGCTGGCCCAACCAAAATGAGGGTTCAATTACCGCTACGACCCCAGCATGTGCCATGGCCTCATAGTCATCTGTGGTACGGGCGGACATGTGTACGTGGGGATCAATAATCATCATTTTATCTTCCATAATGCGTTACTGCTTTAATGTGTTCCATGTTAATTTTTCTTCTTCAATGGCCGCCACCAAGGCTTCGTGCCCTTGTAGGAGTGCCTTTGCCGAGGGGGTATTGGCATGATGACAGCTAAGTGCCCCAGCCCTTCTTTCCACAACATCTTCACTATCCAAGAGCCGGGCCATATCCTCCAGTAGAACCCCTTCCAAAAAGGGGGCCACGGGCCTCCAGAACATGGGGTCTATGCTACGCGATGCCGCCCAGCGTTCATGGGCATAATCTGATATGATCCTCGCCAGATCTTTGTTGGCGCGCCCATCCACATCCATGATCAATGAGAGGTCCCTTTGCATAAAGGCCGCCTTGAGGTACATTTGGTTCCACTGCTGATCATTGAAATGAGCGGCCGGATAAGGGTTCTCCAGAGCAATGGCATCAAACAAAATGGAGATATTGGTGCGCAGGGCCTCTACCGCGGTAAATTTAAAGTGGTCCTTCTCTGGTAAAAGGGGCAGGAACCTTAAAAAGGTAGCCAGTTCCGAGGTATCCGCCACCTGTATGATGTTCGCCACTTTGTCCCTAAAAAATGGGGCATCAGCCTCCAAAACCTCGGTTAATAGAAATATCCGGGCCATCTCCAACACCTCGGCTCTGTGGTGCCTTAAGTATTGGGTGGTACTGTCATCGCCTTCGCCATAATCCACCGTATCCGTTTCCTTAAAATCCTTGTACAGCAGGCTGTAGGCCATAAAAAGATCTTTCGTGGATTTCTTGTCCTTTATGAGCTGTATGTTCGCTTGCAGGGCCGCATACTTCCCTGCCGCCACATTCTTTTGTAAAATAGCTTTTAACCCCACTGGTGTCGTGTAATTGCTTTATGAGTTTTGCACTGTGCCTATACAACGAAAATTATGCGCACATATTTCAAAAATAAGACTTATCTGGGAGATACCGGGGCACCGCAATCAAGAATTGCCATTACTGAAAACAAATCTTACTTTTGACAAAAAACAAGCATTATGTTGGGCTTAAAGCTACCTACCGATCCCCGCTGGGTGAATATTGTGGAAAAGAATATTGATGAAATCCTCACAGACCATGCTTATTGCGAACAGAAGGCGGCCAGCACGGCCATTTCCCTCATTGTCTCCTTCCCTGAGTACACGGAACTTGTGGAAGAGATGGTGGCGCTATCGCGTGAGGAAATGGGCCATTTTAAAATGGTTCACGACCGTATCCTGGCGCGCGGCAAATCATTGGGGCGGGATCGCAAGGATGAATACGTGATCGCCCTTACGCGGTTCTTTCCAAAAGGCGGTAGCAGAACCACCCAATTAGTGCACAGGCTACTCTATGCCGCGTTGATAGAGGCACGGAGCTGCGAGCGCTTTAGACTGCTCTCAGAGCAATTACAGGACAAGGAACTGGCCGTCTTCTATAAAAAACTGATGATCAGTGAGGCGGGCCATTACACCATGTTCCTAGGTTTTGCCAGAAAGTATGGCGATGTAGACGAAGTGAACCGAAAATGGCAAGATCTTTTACAGCACGAGGCCAACATCATGAAAGATCTGGGCACCAAGGAAACTGTGCACGGATAAACCTTAGGACTACTTTTTCTTTCCTTTTTTCAGATAGTAGTCGTACGTTTCAAATTGCGATCTCCTTATGGGCGGATGGCCGTCCCTGTAAATATTATCCTGATTTTCCGTAAATATTCTGGCCTTGGTATTATCACCCCAACAGATTTCAAAGGTGTCCTTGAGCTCTTGTTTTATCTCAGGGTCATAGATGGGGCAGCCTACCTCTACCCTATAGTCCAAATTACGGGTCATCCAATCCGCAGATGAGATGAACACCTTTGGATTGCCATCATTGGCAAAGATGAACAGCCGGGTATGTTCCAAGAACTTGTCCACAATGCTTATGGCCTCAATATTCTCACTCATGCCCTTTACCCCGGGCACAAGGCAGCAGATACCCCGTATGATGAGCTGTATTTTCACCCCGGCCCTGCTGGCCTCATACAGTTTATCCACCATCTTATAGGACGTAAAACTGTTCATCTTTATTTTGATGTAGGCTTCCTTTCCAAGAAGGGCATTGGCAATTTCATTGTCAATGAGTTTTTGAAATGTGCTCTTGGTATAATGGGGTGAGACAATGAGGTGCTTGTACTTATTTATTTTGTAGGTGGTCTCAAAAAAATCGAACACCTTGGCCAATTCCTTCAAAATGGCCTCGTGGGCGGTAAATAGGGTATAATCCGTATAGATTCTTGCCGTAGCCTCGTTGAAGTTGCCCGTACTAATAAACCCATAACGTTTCAGGTTCTGGCCCTCCTCCCGCTCAATAAGACAGATTTTGCTGTGCACCTTTAGGCCAGGCACACCAAAAATCAACTTTACGCCCTCGGCCTGTAGCTGTTCGGCGTATTGTATATTGGCCTGCTCATCAAACCGGGCCTGTAATTCTATTTGTACCGTAACCTGTTTTCCGTTCTTTACGGCGTTGATCAAAGAAGCCGCAACCTGGGAATCATTGGCCAAACGGTATACTGTGATCTTAATGGTCCGGACCTTTGGGTCCAATGCCGCTTCCCGCAAAAACTTAAGAATGTAACCAAAGGTGTGGTACGGGGTATACTGCAGATAATCCTTCTTGGCAATATCCTCTAAAATACTGCCTTCCATGCTAAGGCCTTGTACCGGCAGGGGTTTTATCTTATCATAGAGCAGGTCTTGCCTTCCCAAACTGGGAAAGCCCATATAATCCCTTCTATTATGATATCTGCCCCCAGGTATGACACTATCCGTGTCCTCTATGTTCATCTTATCCTTTAAAAAGGCCAGGGTATCCTTGCCAATGCTTTTGTCATAGACAAAACGAACGGGATCACTTATCTTTCTATGCTCCACACTACTGGATATCTTTTCAATGAAACTCTTGCTGAGATCATTGTCCATGTCCAGCTCCGCATCTCTTGTGATCTTTATCATGTGTGCGGAAATGGCATCATACTCAAACATGGTGAAGATACTGTCCAAACAATAGCGTATGAGGTCATCTAAGATGATGATATAATTCTTTTGGCCCTCTTTGGGCAATACCACAAAACGATCTATGCCCTTAGGAATCTCGATCAAGGCAAATCGCTTTTCCTTTTTTTCCCCGTTCCCCTTAATGAGCATGCGTACCGCCAAATAAGCTGCCGTATCCTTTAACGTGGGGAAACCGGTAAGGTCGTTTAAAATAATGGTCATGAGCTGCGGGCTCACGTTTTCCAAAAAATAGTTTTTCACAAAGACCTGTTGTTTGGCATTCAGGTCCTTTTCCTGCAACATGAATATATTCTCTTCCTGCAGTTCTAACTGAATTTTCCGCAAAACGTCCAAACTCATGGTCTGTTGGGCAATGACAATATTGGTGATTTCCTCCAAAAGGTCCTTTGCCTTTTCACCACCCAACACGCTCTTGCCAGATTTCCCTGCCTCTACAATGCGTTTTACCGTGGCATACCGCACCTTGAAGAATTCATCCAAATTATTGGAGAAAATGCCCAGAAAGCGCAATCGTTCTATGAGTGGTACATTTTTATCCGCGCTCTCCTGCAGCACACGCTCATTGAACCACAGCCAGCTGATTTCCCTATTGATATATTGGTTATTGTTGATCTTCATAAAGATTTAAGTTGTTTTGGAAAAATGATGTTCTTGGTCTCCCCTTTTCTGAGGTCTCCCCAATGGGTGACCTCAAACCGCAGGTGCACCAGTCCGCTTGTAGGTACATTATCCAATTTTTTTGACCCCAGGGTATTGGCCAGATGGGTAAAGGCATGGTTATGGCCAAACACCATTACGGTAGTTGATTTGTTGTTCAATCCCTTTAAAAAGGAAAGGACCTTTTCTCCGGAAAAATCATAAAGCTGGTCTTCTATGCGCACGTTTCCCAATGCTTGGCCCATTTCCTTAACGGCGATCATGCAGGTATGCAGGGCCCTATTGGCAGGACTGGAATAAATGGCATCCAATGGTATGCCCAAGGATGCAAATTCGCTCCCTACCAAATGGGCGTCACCAATGCCGCGCGGGTTAAGGGGGCGGTCCTGATCGCCCACATTGTACTCCCATGAGGATTTGCCATGACGCATGAATATGACTTCTTTCATCCTTTTTAACTTATGGGCCAAAGTGGCCATTATAAAATATTACGCTTTTGAATGCAGCACGTTCAATGCCGTCCATAATCCTATTGCACTACGGGGCCAGGCGTTCCCTTTTCCAGTCCCAATCTTCCTGTAGCGCATAACGGATGCGATCGTGCAGCCTATTTGGCCGTCCTTGCCAGAATTCCATGGAAACGGGCCGCACCAGGTATCCGCCCCAATAGGGCGGCCGATCGATCTCTTGGCCCTTAAATTGTTCCTCCAAGGTCTTTAATTGGTCTTCCAATACCTCCCGAGATGGGATTACGGCACTTTGTTCCGATACCAAGGCCCCCAGCTTACTCCCTGTTGGCCGCGATTCAAAATAACCATCGGAAAGGTTTTCGGGTACTTTTTCCGCCGCTCCCTTGATAATGACCTGCCGCTCTAGATTGGGCCAGAAAAAAGACAGGCACACCTTAGGGTTTTGGGCTATGGCCCTGCCTTTTTCACTTTCGTAATTCGTATAGAAAATAAAACCCTCATGGGTGAATTTCTTCAACAATACGATGCGACTCTTAGGATAGCCGTCCAATCCCAACGTGGAAACGGTCATGGCATTGGGCTCATCCAGACCATCTGAACGTTCCACTTCATAAAACCATGTTTGAAAGAGCTGGAGCGGGTTCTCCGGAATACCATCCTCCATCAAAGCACTTTTTTCGTAGGACTTCCTATAGTTGCCCAAATCTTTCTGCATAATCTGTTGCTTAGTAAAACAAGATAACCAAAGTTCTTGAAAAGTGGGCAGAATAGAAAACCCCGACCCCTGTTTTATTCATTTTTGGGAAGCGAAGGCCCGTGCAAAGTACCCATCTAAACATCAAAGTTGAACACGGCACCGTCGCGGGCCAGTTCCACTTTTGGAAACACGGTCTTGGCCTCCTCCCTAAAAAGCTCAAGATTGCCATAGCGGGTGGAATAATGGCCCAAGATCAATACCTCTACTTGGGCATTCTTTGCAATGGTGGCCGCTTGTTTTGCGGTGGTATGCTTGGTTTTAAGGGCCAGATGGGCCTCTGATTCCAAAAAAGTGGCCTCGTGATAGAGGACATCAACCCGTTGTATTTTTGGAACCAGATCAGGACTGTACAGCGTATCACTACAAAAAGCATAGGAGCGCGGTGGGGGTGGATCAAAGGTGAGCGCTGCGTTCTTGACCAGCGTACCGTCTTCCAAGAGCACGTCCTTACCTTGTTTTACATTTCTAAAATAAGCTTTTTCCACCCCATACTTGACCGCGGCCTCCACATTCAGCTTGCGTTCCCCCAACTTCTCACGGAACAGAAAGCCATTGGTATACACCCTATGGTTTAGGGGCAGGGTATGTACAGTGACCCGGTCATCTTCAAAGATAAGTTCCTCGTCCTTACTGTCCAGCTCGTGGAAGAGCAAGGGATAATTGGTCCATGAGTCCCCCAATTTCAATAATAGTACAATAGCCTCTTTTATACCTTTGGGGCCATGAATATGCAAGGGAGAATCCCTCCCCAATAGCCTGAATGTTGAAATTAGGCCCGGCAGGCCAAAGAAATGATCTCCGTGCAGATGGGAAATGAATATATGTTTTATCCGTGAAAATTTTATCTTATGGCGCCTGAGCTCCACTTGGGTCCCTTCACCACAATCAATGAGGAACATGTGGTTTCTGATCTCCAAGACCTGTGCGGTAGGATTGGTGAGCGTACGGGGAGTGGCGGCATGGCAACCGAGTATGGTGAGTTTCACAGCCCTAAGTCCCTTTCCATTTCCTCCATTTCTATAATATCCCTGGCTTCCTGTAAGGTAGGAGCAATGATGATTTCATTGGGCACCTCCTCATAGGTGAGCTTGTCCGTGACCACAACAAAGGACTTCCCCTTTTTTCTATGGGCGTTGGACAGCTCCAGAAACGCCAGAAGATCATTGCCCGAAAGGTTTTTAAAATCACACAGATCAAGGATCAGGTGATTTTGGGCCACCTTACCGTACCCCTCCTGCAGGTTTTTGATGAACAGGGGCAACGCAGGTTTTTCTTGGCACACTATGGTGGTGTTGCCCTCTTTGTCATAGATCATACGCTCATTGTTTTATTTTGCCTGCCAACAGATAGATGACCGCCATTCGTATGGCCACGCCGTTCTCCACTTGGTTCAAGATGATGGATTGCTTGGAGTCCGCCACATCACTTGTGATCTCCACCCCCCTATTTATGGGTCCGGGGTGCATGATGACAATTTCCTTGTCAAGCCCATCCAACAATTTTTTGTTCACTCCAAATTGCTGTGTGTACTCCCTTGTGGTGGGGAAGTAGCTGATGTCCAACCTTTCGTTCTGTATGCGCAGCATATTGGCCACATCACACCACTGTAAGGCTTTTTTAAGATTGGTTTCCACCTCCACGCCCAAGGAGGTAATGTATTTTGGTACTAAGGTCTTTGGGCCGCATACCTTAACATGGGCCCCTTGCAATTTAAGGGCAAAGATATTGGATAGAGCCACCCTTGAATGGAGTATATCCCCAACGATCACTACATTTTTTCCTGCCACATCCCCCAATTTTTCACGGATGGAGTATGAGTCCAAGAGCGCTTGAGTAGGATGCTCATGGGCACCATCGCCCGCATTAACAATGGCCGCTTTAACGTGCTTTGCCAAAAAAATGCCGGCACCTGGGTTGGGATGCCGCATGACCACCATATCCACCTTCATGGACAGAATGTTATTTACGGTATCTATAAGGGTTTCGCCCTTTTTTACGGAAGATTGCCCGGCCGAAAAATTGATGACATCCGCAGAGAGCCTTTTTTCGGCCAGTTCAAAAGACAGTTTCGTACGGGTGCTGTTCTCAAAGAAGATGTTGGCAATGGTAATGTCCCTCAGGGACGGCACCTTTTTTATAGAGCGATTGATCACTTCCTTAAAATTGTCCGCAGTCTCAAAGATGAGCTGTATATCTGCCTCGTTCAAGTACTTGATTCCCAAAAGGTGGTTTACGCTGAGCTCCGCCATGCCTATCTATTGATCAATAATATTTTATCCTCCCCATCATTTTCCTTCCACATGACCTTTACCTTTTCCTGCTGTATGGCGTCTACCTGTCTGCCCCTATAATTGGGCTGTATGGGCAAGTGCCTACTGAACCTACGGTCTATAAGGCACAGGAGCTCCACTTCAGCGGGCCTTCCAAATGATTGTAGTGCCGTTAGCGCGGCATTGATGCTGCGGCCCGTGTAGAGCACATCATCAATAAGGACCACTTTCTTGTCCTCTATCAAAAAATTGATACTGGTCTTGGTGGCTTCCAAAGGTTTGTCCCCTCTTCTAAAATCATCCCTGAAAAAAGTGATGTCCAAAACCCCTTGCTGAATATCCTTTACGCCATATTCCGCGGCCAGTATCTGGCAGAGCCTGTTGGCCACATGAATGCCCCTGGGCTGAATACCGATCAATACGGTATCCTTAAAATCTATATGGTTTTCCAACAATTGACAGGCAAGGCGATGTAAGATGATGTTTATTTCTTCTGAGGAGAGCAGTACTTTTTGACTCATAGTGGCCTTGCTACACTTTTGAAAAGCAAAAATAGGGAATTCCGCCAAATAATATTGGCCGGTGCAGCAAAAGAAAAAGCCCTGACAGTTCTGTCAGGGCTTTGTATGCAATACCAATAAAATGCTTACTTCTTCTTTTTGGAATCCGCCTCCATTTTATCTTTGAGCGCCTGTAGTGCATCATTGGCATCCCCTAAGGTAGGTTTGGCCTCATCTGCAGCGGCGGCCTGTCTTTTAGCGGCCTGCTTTACGTTGCGCTGTTCCTCTTCACGGAAGATAGCGGTGTGGCTTGCCACCACACGTTTAAAGTCCTTGTTGAATTCTATGATCTTAAATTCGGCCTCTTCGCCTTTGCCCAATTTTTTGCCATCTTCTTTTTCCAAATGGCGCTGTGGTACAAATGCGGTGATGTCCTCATTGAAATCTATCGTGGCCCCTTTGTCAACAATTTCAGTGATTGAAGCTGTATGCGTGGTGCCCAAGGCGAATTCTTCTTCATACTTGTCCCATGGATTTTCCGTGGTCTGCTTATGGCCCAAACTCAATTTACGACCGTCCACATCCAATTCCAACACCTCTACCTCAAGAGTGTCGCCTACATTGGTGAATTCTGATGGGTGCTTGATTTTCTTGGTCCATGAAAGGTCTGAGATATAGATAAGACCATCAATGCCCTCCTCTAACTCTACGAACACACCAAAATTGGTGAAATTGCGCACAATGCCCTTATGTTTGGAACCTACAGGGTATTTGGTCGTGATATCCGTCCAAGGATCGGGCGTCAACTGCTTAATTCCCAAGGACATTTTACGGTCCTCACGATCTAAGGTCAGCACTACGGCATCCAACTCATCACCCACCTTTACGAAATCCTGTGCGGAACGCAAGTGGGTTGACCAGGACATCTCAGAAACGTGGATAAGGCCTTCAACCCCTTCCACAACCTCAATAAAGGCACCATAATCAGCAATGACCACAACTTTGCCCTTTACTTTGTCACCTACCTTGATCTCATCACTTAAAGCTTCCCAAGGATGTTTTTCCAATTGTTTAAGACCTAGTTGTATCCTGGATTTGTTCTCGTCAAAATCAAGGATCACCACATTCAGTTTCTCATCCAATTCCACAACTTCATTGGGGTGGTTGATCCTGCTCCAGGAAAGGTCCGTGATATGCACAAGGCCATCCACGCCGCCCAGGTCAATGAACACACCGTAAGAAGTGATGTTCTTCACAACACCCTCCAATACTTGTCCTTTTTCCAATTGGGAAATGATCTCTTTCTTCTGCTCTTCAATATCCGCCTCAATAAGGGCTTTGTGTGATACCACCACGTTTTTGAACTCATGGTTGATCTTCACCACCTTGAACTCCATGGTCTTGTTCACATATTGGTCATAGTCACGGATCGGCTTCACATCTATCTGTGATCCGGGCAAGAAGGCCTCAATACCAAAGACATCTACGATCATACCTCCTTTGGTCCTGCATTTCACAAAACCACTTACTATTTCTTCCTTATCGTGTGCGGCATTGACACGGTCCCAAGCCATAATGGTTCTGGCCTTTCTATGTGAAAGTACCAATTGACCGCTTTTATCCTCGCGGATATCGATCAACACCTCTACCTTATCGCCAACTTTCAAGTCGGGATTGTACCGGAACTCATTTAAGGAAATTACCCCTTCGGATTTGGCGTTGATGTCTATGATGGCCTCTCTATCGGTCAAATAGACCACTGTGCCTTCAACGACCTCCTCATCTGCCGTGTCCACGAAGTTTTTGGACACCAATTCTTCAAATTCCTTTAATTTGGCATCGTCAACACGCTCAATTCCCTGTTCGTATTTATCCCAATCAAAGCTTTCCAAAAATTCTTGGGGATCTTGTTGTGGTGTCTCCACCACTTCTGGAGTGGCCTCTGTAGTCTGTTCTACTTCAGCCGTTGTTTTTTCTTCAGCCATTTGCTGATCATTAATTTGTATTCCATAAGAAGGCCAAGAGTTACGCATCTTCCTATGAAAGTAGTTATTGTTGTCTTTTATTCCCTTTTCAGCTCTTGATCGTCTGCCTAAAAAAGGAGTGCAAAAATACAATTATATTCCTATATAACAAACATTTAGACCTACTCTTGGCGGGGTGGTCATTTTTAACCGGACCGCTTGGTTTCAGATAGGGCAAATATGTGTATCTTTCGGTCCTGAATATTAACCGTTAAATAGCAAATTATGAGCGTAAAGGCAAAATACCAAGGCGTTTTGGACCTTGGTGAACAATTGGGTATAAAAGAGGGTAAGGTAACCGAGGAAAACGGCATCCTAAAAGTAAAGGGAGAGGCACAGACCCCGTACGAAAAAGATATCCTTTGGGACAAGATCAAGGCCATTGGCGGCGAGAGCCCTTCTGATATCAAGGCGAACATTACCGTTGCCGATGATTCCGTATACCACAGACATATTGTAAAAGGGGGTGAATCATTGAGCAAGATCGCCAAACATTATTATGGCGACCCCATGAAGTACCACCAAATATTCGAAGCCAATACCAATATCCTTAAAAACCCTGATGTAATCCATCCGGAGCAGGTCTTGGTCATTCCAAAATTATAGGCTACGACAAAAAATGAATGAAGAAGGCGCCCTGACGGCGCCTTTTCTATGTTTTGGCAATGATACGGAGTGCGTAATTATGGATGCGCTCAAACTGTTCCTTTAGCCCCATATCACTATTGTCAAACACAATGGCGCCTTCGGCTTTTTTCAAGGGCGATGCCGCTCTGTGGGAGTCGATATAATCCCGTTTTTCCACATTCTCCAAAATATCGGCATAGGTCACCGTTTCCCCGCGATCCAGAAGTTCCTTGTACCTCCTGTATGCCCTTTTCTGGGGCGATGCCGTCATGAATATTTTCAATTCGGCGTCTGGGAAAACCACTGTACCAATGTCCCTACCGTCCATCACGACCCCTTTTTCCTTTCCCATTTCCTTCTGCTGTTCCACCAATTTGTAGCGCACCTGTTCAATTTCCGCCACATGGCTCACATGTTTGGAAACATCCATGCCCCGTATCTCCTTTTCCACATTCTCACCGTTGAGGTACATTTCAGAATAGCCCAGATCGTCATTGTATTCAAAATGCAGTTTAATATTGGGCAGTAATTTCACAAGGGCCTCCCCATTGCTCCTTTCCCCCCCAATGTGCCCATGCCTAATGGCAAACAGGGTGACCGCCCTGTACATGGCCCCGGTATCCACATAAACGTAGCCCAGTTCCTTGGCCAATTGTTTGGCCAATGTGCTTTTTCCTGTAGAGGAAAAACCGTCAATGGCAATGGTGATTCTGTTCATGTGGCTAAAGGTAATCAGAAATATGCAACTATAGTTCTTTGGCGTTCTTCACCTTGGTCTTGGTCAGGGCCAGATGGATCACCTCATGCATGTCCTTAACATAGTGAAAAGTGAGCCCTTTAAGGTATTCCTCCTTGATTTCCTTTACGTCCCGCTCATTGTCCGCACATAAGATGATTTCCTTGATACGCGCCCTTTTGGCCGCCAATATCTTTTCTTTGATCCCCCCCACTGGAAGTACCTTGCCCCTTAAGGTGATCTCCCCCGTCATGGCCAGGCTTTTCTTGACCTTTCTTTGGGTAAAGAGGGAAACCAAAGAGGTCAACATGGTGATGCCCGCACTGGGCCCATCCTTTGGGGTTGCCCCTTCTGGAACGTGTATGTGTACATTGTATTTTTCAAAAATATCATTGTCCAGCCCAAAGCGATCGGCATTTGATTTGATATATTCCATGGCTATAGTGGCCGATTCCTTCATTACCTTGCCCAAATTGCCCGTAATGCTCAAATTCCCCTTACCTTTTGATAGGATGGATTCTATAA
Source organism: uncultured Maribacter sp. (assembly GCA_937125035.1). Taxonomy (GTDB): domain Bacteria; phylum Bacteroidota; class Bacteroidia; order Flavobacteriales; family Flavobacteriaceae; genus Maribacter. The sequence continues at coordinate 19,720 of CAKZLG010000223.1, forward strand.
AAAGAATATCGCCCCCAACGCTGGTCCATGCCAAACCTGTGACCACGCCTGCCACTTCATTGTCCTCATACTTATCCCGCTCCATTTTAGGTGCACCCAGCACTTCTACCACATCATTGTTATCCACTTTTACATGATAGGGCTCATCCACAGCAATGTTTTTGGCGGCATAGCGTACCATTTTGGCAATCTGTTTTTCCAAGGCGCGCACTCCAGATTCGCGCGTATATCCTTCCACGATCTTTTCCAACTGCGGTTTGCCAATTTTCAGATCTTTTGCCGTAAGTCCGTGCTCCTCCAATTGTTTGGGGAGCAGGTGTTTTTTGGCAATTTCCACTTTCTCCTCTATGGTGTAACCGTTCACATGGATGATTTCCATACGATCGCGCAAGGCCGGCTGAATGGTAGATAGATTGTTGGCCGTGGCTATGAACATCACTTTAGAAAGGTCGTAACCCATTTCCAAAAAATTATCGTGAAAATCATTGTTCTGCTCCGGATCCAATACCTCTAGCATGGCCGAGGATGGATCACCTTGGTGGCTGTTGGAGAGTTTATCTATCTCATCCAATATGAACACAGGGTTGGAGGTGCCCGCTTTTTTCAGATTTTGGATGATGCGCCCGGGCATGGCACCAATATAGGTCTTTCTATGCCCGCGTATCTCCGCTTCATCTCGCAAACCGCCCAGGGACATTCTCATATATTGCCTGCCCAAAGCCTCCGCCACGGATTTCCCCAAGGAGGTCTTGCCCACGCCCGGGGGGCCATATAGACACAAAATGGGCGACTTCATATCGTTTCGCAACTTCAGTACGGCCAAATATTCAATGATCCGTTTTTTCACATCCTCCAGGCCATAATGATCCCTATCCAAAATACGCTGTGCTCTTTTTAGATCAAACTTGTCCTTGCTGTACTCGTTCCAAGGGAGGTCCAAAAGCAGGTCCAAATAGTTGCGCTGAATGGAATATTCAGCCACTTGGGGGTTCATACGCTGCATCTTGGCCAGCTCTTTGTTAAAATGCTCCGCCACTTTTTTGCCCCATTTCTTCTTTTTTCCACGCGCCCGCATCTCCTCCAATTCCTCATCATAGGACACACCTCCCAGCTCCTCTTGGATGGTCTTCATCTGTTGGTGCAGGAAATATTCCCGTTGTTGTTGGTCCAGATCGCTCCTTACCTTGCTCTGTATGTCATTTTTGAGCTCCAATTTCTGCAGCTCAATGTTCATGTACTTCAAGGTAGAGAGGGCACGCTCCTGTAGGTTGCTTATTTCCAATAGCTCCTGTTTGGCCTGCACCTCTAGATTGAGATTGGAGGACACAAAGTTGATCAAAAAGGAATTGCTCTGAATGTTCTTAATGGCAAACGAGGCCTCACTGGGAATGTTGGGGTTGTCCCTGATGATTTTCAAGGCCAAGTCCTTTATACTTTCTATAATAGCAAGAAACTCCTTGTTCCCGGCCGCTGGGCGCTCTTCCTTGGTCTCCCTCACCGTAGCGGTGATGTATGGTTTTTTGGTGAGGACCTCTGCGATCTCAAAGCGCTTTTTACCCTGTATGATCACCGTGGTATTGCCGTCTGGCATTTGCAGCACGCGCAAGATGCGCGCCACGGTTCCTAAGGTATGAATGTCCTTGATTTCCGGGTTTTCCGTTTGTTCGTCCTTTTGGGAAACCACACCAATGACCTTAGAACCATTGTTGGCATCCTTGATCAAGCGAATGGATTTGTCCCTACCGGCCGTGATTGGGATAACAACACCGGGAAACAGTACTGTATTGCGCAAAGGCAATATGGGCAAGGTCTCGGGAAGCTCCTCACTGTTCATCTGCTCCTCATCCTCAGCCGTTAATAGTGGTATTAATTCTGAATCCTCATCTATATTTTGCAAGGACATATTGTCAAAATTTGAAAATTTCGATTCTCCCATAGTTCAATATCGGTCATTCTGTCATTAAGATGACGTTTATATTAGCTCTATAATGCGCTCTAGGCCTACCAAACAAGTCATTTAAGCAATTATAGCCCTTTTGCACAGCATTTTTATAATCCCCTAGTTCAATTCCCGTGCCAAGTTCCCCATATGACAACGGATAGGACATTTTTTACCAATATGCCGTCTTGCACCAATTTTTTTTCCAACAAAAGTGTAACAATGGGTAACTTGGTGCATCCCTATACTAAACCAATTACTTTTTGAGCCAAGAAAAGGAACATATTGATGTATTGTTGGTACAGTGCACAGAGGGTGTACAACGTGCACAGGTTGAAGTTTACCGACGTTATTACAAGGCCATGTACAACACCGCCGTTAGGATCGTAAAGGATACGGCAGAGGCGGAAGATGTAATGCAGGAGGCTTTTTTAAAAGCCTTTACCAAGCTCCACACCTTTAAGGGAGAAGTGGCTTTTGGGGCATGGCTGAAACGTATCGTGATCAACCACAGCATACACCATTATAAAAAGAAAAAAAGGAAGAAGGAAGTGGATTTGGACGATCACATGTACAAGGTCGAGGATAATGACGTAATTGCCCCGGACCATGTGTCAACAGAACAAAAGGCTCAAAAAGTAATGGAGACCATGAACCGATTAAAGGACAACTACAGAATTTCCTTGACCTTACATTTGATAGAGGGCTATGATTATGAGGAGATCAGTGCCATTATGAACATAAGCTATGCCAATTGCAGAACCACCATTTCACGGGCAAAGGAAAGTTTGAGAAAACAGTTAACAGCAGTAAGTATATGAACAAAGATACCATAGACCGGATGTTTGAGGACCTCAGCGGACAGTTTGATACCCAGACCCCGCCAGTAGGTCACCAAGAAAGGTTCCTGGACCGTATCCGTGCACAAAAAAAGAGGCCTACGGTCCGTAAACGTTCATTGTGGGCGTCTTTATCCATGGCGGCCACCCTCCTGATCCTTGTGGGGCTTGCGTTGGGACAGTTCACCACTGCCCCCAGTGTAACGGAACAAGTGGCCAAAATCTCTCCTGAAATTGGGCAAACACAATTTTATTTTTCCAGTCTGGTAGAAGAACAAATCAAGGACCTAGAGGCACGCCGCTCCCCCAAAACGGAAAAGATCATTGGTGATACCATGGCGCAGATGCAGGCGCTGGAAAGTGATTTCAGCCTTTTGGAAGAAGAATTGATCAACGGCGGAAACAGTAAATTGATCCTAAGTGCCATGATTACCAATTTCCAGACCCGGATAGACCTATTGCAATCCGTTATGGAACAAATTGAACAGCTAACAACAGTAAAAAACATCACAGATGAAGAACATACCCTTTAAAACAATACTGTTTCTTGCAGTAGTACCTTTGCTCCTGTGGGGCCATACCCCGCTGCCCCATGGTAAATTCACCAAAGAGAAGACCATAAAAAAGGAATTCAATGTAAATGCCACAGCACTGCTCAAGGTGCACAACAGTTATGGCAACCTCAACATTACCTCGTGGAATGAGAACAGGGTAGTCATAGAGGTCCATATCAAGACCACGGGGAACAATGAGGAAAAAGTGGCCCGTAAACTAGAGGAGATCACCGTGGATTTTGAATCCGATAGCGATCTTGTTTCCGCCAAGACCAATTTTGGCAATAGTCGCAGCAGCTGGGGCTGGAACTGGGGCAAGAACAACAACGTTAACATGCAGGTCAACTATACCATTAAGGTACCGATAAAAAACAGTGTAACCCTAGATAATGATTACGGCAACATCAGCATAGACCGCATTGATGGCCATGCCAAGATCCATTGTGATTACGGCCGGTTGAATGTTGGGGAGCTCTGGGGCCGAAACAATTCCCTGAATTTTGACTACACGTCAAAATCCACCTTTGGTTTTGTAAACAGTGCTGAAATACGGGCGGACTACTCTAGCTTTACCATAGAAAAGGCAGGGAATTTAAAACTGTTGACAGACTATACGGATGCCACCATCCTAGAAATGGAAAATTTGGAATATACCAGTGACTATGGTAAAATTGAGGTAAAGGAGGCAAAGCACATTAAGGGTACGGGAGACTACATTACCGTGCGCTTGGGCGTGGTACATGGCGATGTTGACATTACGGCAGACTATGGTTCCCTGCGCATAGATGAAATGGCCCAAGGTGCGGGTAACATTACGATGAGTACGGATTACACGGGCATTAAGATAGGCTACCACCCCAATTATCATTTCAACTTTAACATTTCCACCAGCTATGCCGGTGTCAGCGGAAAGGACCCTTTTCAAATCAACATAAGCACTGAAAAATCATCCTCGCGCCACTATGAAGGCTATTACGGCAGCCCGCAAAGCGGCAATGATGTTATTTTGAAGAGCGATTATGGCAGTATCAACTTCACACAATTATAATCATCAAAAAAAACAAAACACCATGAAAAAAACAACTCTGGTCCTTCTGGGCCTATTGACCCTATCCTGCTCGGCCCAATGGGGGAAAAGAATAAAGGGAAACGGAAACGAGACCACGATAACCCGTTCCACCGCTGAATATGACGAAGTGGCCCTATCCGGTTGGTTTGATGTTCTCCTGGTGGAAGGCCAGGAAGGAGAGCTGACCCTCACGGGTGAGTCCAATCTCCTGGATTACATCAAAACAGAGGTTAAGAACGGAAAACTTACCATTAAAGCGGAAAACGGGGTGAATTTAAAGCCCTCCAATTGGAACAGCGGCATTACCATTACGGTGCCCGTGGCCTCCATCAATGCGGTGACCATGTCCGGATCGGGCGATATCATGGGCAAAACGACCATCCGCACAGCCCAGATGGCCACGACCATGTCCGGTTCAGGAGACATCACCTTAACCATTGAAGCGGAACGTATCACGGCCACCATGTCCGGTTCCGGGGACATCAACCTTGCGGGAAGCACACAAGATTTTGAGGCCACCATTTCCGGGAGTGGGGACATTGAGGCGTTTGACCTTGAAGCGGAACACGTGGACGCCACGGTATCCGGTTCGGCAGACATTCAGGTGACCGCCAACCGATCCCTCACAGCACGGGTATCTGGTTCTGGGGACATCACCTACCGCGGCAATCCTGAAAAAATGGATACCAGGACATCCGGTTCTGGGGATATCTCAAAATATTGATCAAACCAGCCGTACCCAAAGTAAAAGCTGTCACAAGAAAGGTATTGCCTTTTTAAGGACAGTTTTTATTTTTTTACCCGGAACAAGAGGAACATGCCCGTTAGGAAAAACAGGCCCAAAAAAATAATGGCATTCCGCATACTGCCCGTATATTGGGCAATAAAGCCGTAGAGGAAGGTGCCTATGACAATGCCTATTTTTTCGGATACGTCATAAAAGCTGAAAAATGAAGCGGTATCTGTGGTTTCGGGGAGAAATTTGGAATACGTGGACCTTGAAAGAGCCTGTATGCCTCCCATTACAAGCCCTACACACCCTGCGGCAATATAGAAATCCATGGGGGTGATCAAAAAGAACGCATAGATACAGATGACCACCCACAGGGCATTCACTATGATCAAGGTGCGTATGTTCCCAAATCGCGAGGAAGCCCAAGCGGTAGCATTGGCGCCCAAAATGGCCACTATTTGAATGACAAGAATACTAACGATCAAACCTGTGGTCCGCTCACTGTCCGTGCCCCATGCTATTTCTTCTTCCCCAAAATACGTAGCAATGAGCATGACCGTCTGTACTGCCATGCTGTACACGAAAAAAGCCCCCAAATAGCGCTTTAGCCTTACTTCTTTTCCCAGTTGTTCCCACACCGCACGCAGCTCCTTGAAACCATTGAGCACCACGTGGGTGCGTTCGCCCTCTTTTCTGTAACCTTTGGGCAGATGGTAAAAAGTGTACTGGGCAAAGATGATCCACCAGATGCCTACGGAAACAAAGGAATACTTCATGGCCTTCATTTCGGCCGGGCCACTGTCATCGGATACAATGCCGAAAAGGTCTGGTTTCATGACCATGGCCAAATTGAACAACAACAAGATCACACTGCCCACATAGCCCATGGAAAAACCTTTGGCACTTATCCTATCCTGTTGTTCTGGAAAGGCCACATCGGGCAGGTAGGAATTATTGATGGCAAAACTTACCCAAAACCCTATCAGACCCAAAAAGTAGAACAACAGGCCCATATGGATATTGGCCAATGTAAACCAATAGAGGCCTATACAGGAAACCCCGCCCAGATAGCAAAAGAATTTCATGAACATCTTTTTGTTCCCCATATAATCCGCAATGCCGGACAATAAGGGGGTCACCACCGCTATGACCACAAAGGCAAGCGAGGTGGTATAGCTTATAAGGGGCGCCCGGGCAATCTCGCCCCCAAACATGGACACTTTCTCAATGCCCGCCAAACGGAAGAGGGCCCCATAATAAATGGGGAAAATAGCGGAGGCAATGACCAGACTGTACACGGAATTGGCCCAATCATAAAAGGCCCAGGCATTCAGTAATTTTTTACTGCCCTTTAGGGGAATGGATTTTATCATAGTGGTCACAAAAAAAGCCGCTCCTTTATGGAACGGCCCTCAATATACAATAAATGTGGTATCCGTTATTTAAAATCAACGACCCCAAATTTGGCGGCTTCCTCCTTGGCCAAGGGTGCCCATGCCGTAAGATTGTTGATGCGCGTATCATTGCTGGGGTGGGTGCTCATGAATTCAGGTGGTGCCTCCCCGCCACTTTTTGCCTTCATCCTGCGCCATAGATCTGCTGCTTCATCTGGATCATAACCGGCTATGGCCATGATCTGCAGACCAATACGATCGGCCTCTGTTTCATGGCTTCTACTAAAAGGGAGCATGACCCCCACTTGGGAACCAATACCATAGGCCTGGTTGAACATATTTCGTTTTTGTGGGTCTTGTATGGCAATATTTCCTGCTACGGCCCCCAATTGCTGAAGCATGCCCGCACTCATACGCTGCGCCCCGTGATCCGCCAGCGCGTGTGCCACTTCATGGCCCATGACCACGGCTACACCGGTTTCATTTTGGCAGATGGGCATAATGCCGGTATAGAAAACAATCTTACCCCCAGGCATGCACCAGGCGTTCACCGTTTCATCCTTAACAAGGTTGTATTCCCACTTATAGTCACTTAGATAACCAGGATGTCCATTGGCCACCAGCCAACGCTCCGCTGCGGCAGATATGCGCTGCCCCACCCTCCTCAACATATTGGCCTCTGCCGTACCTGTAATGACGTTGTTCTCATTCAAAAACTGGTCATATTGGGCAAATGCCGTTGGAAATATCTGACTATTGGGATAAAAATTAAGGGTTTTTTGGCCTGTGAAAGGATTCACCTTACAGGCAGAGGCCCCTAAAAAAAGGGCCATCATCAATATTATTTTTCTCATTTTCTATAGTGTTTAGCCCCGAAATTTACAAAATAATTATTTCCCCGTAATGTGCAATAACGTAAAGTTCTTGTCTATATACATGATATTGCTGCCATTGGGCTTCACGGATTTAAGGTCCACTTTTTCATTATCCACCATGACCTTCTCAATTTTAAAGGGAAGGCCATGAAAGTTGAACTTCAACGTACTGTAATCCGTTACAAAGCTACCATCCTTAAATTGCTGTATGCTCAACGATTTCTCTTTCCCGGTGAGTTTGAAATTCCGGAGTGAATAACGACCCTTTTTGTAATCATAGCCATCTTGGGCATCCTCATAGACTTCTGAGGACTCCACCCCTTCCTTGAAATAAACATCCAACAGCAGCTCCTCCAGTTGTTTCTCACCAATATATTGCTGTACCGGATATTTGGGAACAATGGCGCCCGCTTTAATGTACAATGGAATCTTATCCAATTCGGCCTCTACCCATTTTTCCATTCCGCCTTCTATAACCTCTTCTGTCCAAAAATTATACCATTTCCCCCTTGGAATGTACATGCGCCTACCCTGGGCACTGGGTTCCTGAACGGGGCAGACCAATATCTGTTCGCCAAAAATGAACTCATCTGTCCTAAAATGGGTCTGCGGATCGTCTTGATCAAAATAGACCAAGGGCTGCAACATGGGCTTATGGTCCTTGGTGTACTTGTAGAACATGGTGTACAGGTAGGGCATCAATTGATACCTTATCTCTATGAACTTACGCACAATGTCCGTGATTTCGGTACCAAAGGACCAAGGTTCCTGATCCCCATGGTCACCACTGCTGTGTACCCTACAGAACGGATGGAAAACCCCCAATTGCACCCATCGCGCGAACAGTTCGCCATTGGGCTGTTCAGCAAAGCCTCCAATATCCGACCCCACAAAGGAGTAGCCGCTCATGCACATACGCTGCATCTGCACATTGGCGATCCAGAGGTGTTCCCAAGTGGCCACGTTATCGCCCGTCCATGTAGAGGAATAACGTTGTGTGCCGGCATAGGCCGCGCGGGTAATGACAAAGGGGCGTTTGGGATAGACATATTTCTTTACACCCTCATAGGTGGCCCGTACCATCTGCATGCCATACACGTTGTGCGCCTTTCTGTGGGTACATGGGTGGCCATCATAATCATGCCGGGTATCCAAGGGTGCGGTCTTGCTAGGCACTTCCATAACGGCTGGTTCATTCATATCGTTCCATACGGCATGTACGCCCAATTCTGACATGAACTCCTTATAGAGCTCCGCCCACCATTCCCTCACTTCTGGATTGGTAAAGTCTGGGAAATTACATTCCCCGGGCCATACCTTGCCATGCATTAGTGGGCCATCTCCCCGTTTGCAGAAATAGTCATTTTCCTTGGCTTCCGTATAAACCCAGTAATCCTTGTCTATCTTAATGCCTGGATCGATCATGACCACGGTCTTGAATCCATCTTCCTCCAGTTCATCGATCATTCTTTTAGGATCGGGAAAATGGTTCTTGTCCCATGTAAAACACCGAAACCCATCCATATAATCAATATCCAGATAAATGGCGTCACAAGGTATGTTCAGCTCCCGGAATTTGGCGGCGATTTCCTTTACATTGCTCTCCGGATAGTAGCTCCATTTGGACTGGTGGTATCCCAAGGCCCACATGGGAGGGAGCTCCGGGGTACCGGTGAGATTGGAATAGCCATCTACCACCTTGGACATTTCTGGCCCGTAAATAAAATAATAGTTCATTTCGCCTCCGTCCGCCCAAAAACTGGTAATGTTCCTGCGTTCGTGGGCAAAATCAAAATGGGTCTTGAAACTATTGTCAAAAAAGATACCGTAAGCAGATCCCTTATGTAGGCCTATATAAAAGGGTATGGCCTTGTACAATGGGTCCTGATCCTTGCCATAGGCATATTGGTCCGTTACCCAATTGCTAAGACGCCTGCCTTTTAAGTTACTATGGGTGGCCTTATCCCCCATCCCATAGAAACTCTCCCCTGTTTGGGTGATCTTGCTCATTTTTACGGTGTTGCCCCCGTACTGGTAGTTTTCCTCCCAGTGAAAACCGAGTTCATCCTCATTGATGATCTTGCCCTCTAAATCGGATATCTGAATGCGCAACGTGCTCTTATCCACCAATATGTGTATCCTGGCCGTTTTAATGATGTACTCGGTATCCCGCTCCTCCACCTCAAGGGTACTATAGCCCACCGTGGCCGCGGCATCTATGGCGTAAGAGAAATCTGGTTCAAATGTAAGCCCGGTAGCATATCTAAAGCGGATGACGCTCCCGCGCAATATGTGTACTTGGAGGATAACGCCATTCTCCGTGGTAAAATAGAACTTGTCCGTATCCTGTTTGAAATCAATTATCTGGTTAGGGTACAAATTTCCCTTATATTCTAATTCCGTATTGGTGATCATACCTGTTTTGTTTAAAACCTAGCAAAAAAAACATATCTGTCCGAGAATAGGAAATATAATACGTGCAATTGCAAACAATAACGATTTAAGTAAAAAAAGTTATCTCAAAATAACGATTCCCAACGGTGGAATGCATATTTCAACGGACTTCTTATGTCCATGCCATGCCTTTGTGGATGTTTTAATGGCGGTGTTGAGCCTATCACTTCCACCATACGCAGTGGCGTCACTGTTCAATACTTCCTTAAGTTTCCCTTTTTTGGGAATTCCAATTCTGTAATTTTCCCGAGGCACTGGGGTAAAATTGCAGGCTATGATGAGATCGTTCTTCTCGTCATGGCCCTTTCGGATATAGGTCAACACGGAATTCTCATGGTCTCCATAATCGATCCATTGAAAGCCTTCCGGACTGAACTGTTTTTCGTAGAGCGCCGGAGAACCTTTGTAAAGAGCGTTGAGATCCTTTACAAACTGTTGCACCCCAGCATGTACCCCATATTGCAACAAATGCCAATCCAAGCTCTGTTGAAAGTTCCATTCCGCGGTCTGCCCAAATTCCCCGCCCATGAACATGAGTTTCGTGCCCGGATGGGTGAACATATAACCAAACAGGAGTCTAAGGTTGGCAAAGCGCTGCCATTCATCGCCCGGCATACGGTACACCAAGGACTGTTTGCCATACACCACCTCATCATGGGAAAAGGGCAGCATGAAATTTTCGGTAAAGGCATAGGTCATGCTAAAAGTAAGATCGTTTTGGTGGTGTCTTCGGTAAACGGGTTCTTTTTTAAAATACTCCAAGGTATCGTGCATCCAACCCATCATCCATTTCATGCCAAAGCCCAGTCCTCCAAAATGAACCGGTTTGGAGACCCCAGTAAAGGCGGTGGATTCCTCGGCAATGGTCTGTACGCCCTCAAAACTGGCATAGACCTCTTGGTTGAGCTCCCGTATAAAGGACATGGCCTCCAAGTGCTCATTGTTACCATACATGTTGGGCTCCCACTCCCCTTCTTCCCTGGAATAATCCAAATAGAGCATGGAGGCCACTGCGTCCACCCGAAGTCCGTCCACATGAAATTGATCTAACCAAAATAAGGCGTTGCTGATGAGAAAAGCACGTACTTCGTTTCTGCCGTAATTGAAGATGAGGCTTTTCCAATCTGGGTGATATCCTTTTCTGCGATCCGGGTGCTCATATAAATGTGAGCCATCAAAGAAACCGAGGCCGTGGGCGTCTTCCGGAAAGTGGCTGGGCACCCAATCCAAGATTACCCCAATATCATTTTGGTGAAAAGCATCCACTAGGGCCTTGAAATCCTCTGGGGTGCCAAAGCGGGAAGTGGGGGCAAAATATCCCGTGAGTTGATAGCCCCATGAAGGATCATACGGGTATTCCATAATGGGCATGAATTCCACATGGGTGTACCCCATCTCTTTGACATAGGCCACCAAATCTTTGGCCAATTGGCGGTAGGAAAGAAAATTATTGTCCTTGTCCCGCTTCCAAGAGCCCAAATGCACCTCGTAGACAGAATAGGGCCTGTCCAGCCCGTTCTTTTCCTTTCTATACCCCATCCATGCACCATCGTTCCACGCATATTGGGCATCCCAGACCACGGAGGCCGTCTTTGGTGGATGCTCGCACAGCCTACCAAAGGGATCGGCCTTTTCTGTCCAGATATCATTGTTGTTGCTCTGTATCTTGTATTTGTAGATAGCGCCATGCCCCACCGAGGGAATGAAACCTTCCCAGATGCCACTGGAGTCCCACCGCACCATGAGTTGGTGCTCATCGGCATTCCAGCCATTAAAGTCGCCCACCACGGAAACGGATTTGGCCGAAGGGGCCCAAACGGCAAAGTAGGTTCCCTTTTTCTTGTTCACTGTTACCGGATGGGACCCCAATTTGTCGTAAAGTCGGTAATGTTTTCCCCCTTTGAAAAGATCAATATCAAAATCAGTGAAAAGGGAATGTGATACTACTTTGGCCATAGTTGCGTTGTTTAAAAGGTAAAGCTAATCATCTTTGTACTATTTGGGGGCAATGCGCGTTAACTTTATTACCTCTATTGCCTCTTTGAACAAAGCTATACATCCTTTTTAAAAAAATGGAACGCTTTTTGAAAAGGTATCATGAAATTTATATAGAAACCCTAAAACGAATACTATGAAAAAAATAAACGCACTACTCGGCAGCCTTATGATGATATTCCTTTTTTCTTGTGAAGGACCGCAGGGTCCTCCAGGTTTTGATGGATTTGATGGAAGGGATGGTTTGGACGGACAGGACGGAATAAACATTTTAGGCAAGGTCTTGGACATTGAAGGGTCTTTTACCCCGGAAAACGAATACTCCATATTCTACGAATTTCCCCAAACCGTGGAAGTATTTGAAACAGATGTGATCTTGGTCTATCTCCTTTGGGACGTGACCGAAGACGGTAATGGTGACCCAGTGGATATTTGGAGACTTATGCCACAGACCCGCATCATAGACCAAGGCTTGCTCCAATATAACTACGATCACACTTTTTTTGATGTGAATATTTTCTTGGAGACGGATTTTGACCCCATTGGTCTGCTCCCCGCAGATACGGACAACCAAGTCTTTAGGATAGCAGTGATACCCGCCGAATTGGCGGAGAGCAGCAAATTGGATGTGTCCAATATTCACATGGTCATGGGCCGTTTGGGCATCACCGAGGACGAGGTACAGAAAACGGACCTTAACTAATATAAGGCAAACGTCCTTTAAAATGCCGCCTGCCCTTTGGGTTGGGCGGCATTTTTTTTTAGGATACGTTAACAACATGCAGTTACACATTCCCTTACCTTTGAAAGTAATAGCGGGGGATTTCGACAAACTTTTAAACAAATGTTAGATGCGAACAAAAATAATCATTGGGCTTTTGGTACTGCTCACCAGTTGTAAGGGCAATTCACAAAATCAAGAAAAAACGAGTACGGAGAACACAGTAGCCAACACCACGGAAGCCAACACCTTTCCGGTGGAAAAAACCGAAGCCGAGTGGAAAGCGGAACTTACTGAAGAAGAATTCTATGTGCTGCGCAAAGCGGCCACGGAATACGCTTTTACCAGTGATCTGTTAGACGTTAAGGAAGAGGGCACCTATGTCTGTGCCGGCTGTGGCACCCCAGTATTCCACAGCAGCACCAAGTTTGATTCCGGTACGGGATGGCCCAGCTTTTACGAGGAAATAACCGGCAATGTAGCCTATGACGTGGATTATAAAATAGGCTACAAAAGAACGGAGGAACATTGTGCCACCTGTGGTGGGCATTTGGGCCATGTTTTTGATGATGGTCCTGCCCCAACGGGCAAAAGGCACTGCATCAATGGTGTGGCGCTGGATTTTATTCCCAGCAATGAATAGTAAAGCTCAAAGACGCCTTGCCGGTATCTATACCTGTACATTACTTTAAAAACAAGCTATAAAATTTACGGAAGTACCTATTGCCATGGAAACGCCCCCTTTTTTAGAGAGTGCCCGCTTCGAGTTTGAACGTTATAAAACCTTGGGCGACCAGACCTTGAAGGCCTTGACCCAAGAGCAATTGCATTGGCGGCCCCATACTACAGACAATAGCGTGGCCCTCCTTGTACAGCATATGGCCGGGAACATGAAAAGTAGGTGGACGAACATCTGGACAGAGGATGGTGAAAAACCATGGCGCAAGCGCGAAACGGAATTTACCGTTACGGATTTGGACAAAGCGGAACTATTGGCACTTTGGGAAAGCGGTTGGGACGTTCTCTTTTCTACCATGGAGAGCATCACGAAAGCCCAATTGCACCAAGACATATCTATCCGAAACGAAAAACTTACCCTTATGGCCGCCCTGCACCGGCAGCTGGCCCATTATGCCTATCATGTGGGGCAAATGGTGTATTTGGGCAAAATGATGCGCAAAGAGCAATGGTCATCACTTTCCATACCTCCGGGAGGCTCGGAGGGGTTCAATGCAGCCCTTTTCGGAAGAGCGTAAATCACAAAAAAAGCATCCATTACCGTTTTAAATACATGTCCCCCTATTGTCCTTAAGTGCACGTTTTGTATTTTTGCACGGCCTTTTTAGGGCATCTTAATCACGAATATCAAAAACCTTGGATATGAGCAATTTTGACATCATTGTTTTGGGCAGTGGCCCCGGTGGATATGTAACGGCCATTAGGGCTTCACAATTGGGCTTTAAGACCGCCATCATTGAAAAAGAGAGCCTTGGCGGTGTATGCCTCAATTGGGGCTGTATCCCCACCAAAGCGTTGTTGAAATCGGCCCAGGTTTTTGAGTATCTGCAGCATGCCGGTGATTATGGCCTAACGGCCGATGGGGTGGACAAGGATTTCAACGCCGTGGTAAAGCGCAGCCGCAATGTGGCCGATGGCATGAGCAAAGGGGTTCAGTTTTTGATGAAAAAAAACAAGATAGAGGTCATCAACGGGCACGGCACGCTTAAACCGGGCAAAAAAGTGGCGGTGAAGTCCGCCGAAGGGACCGTGACCGAATACAGCGCCGACCATATCATCATAGCCACAGGGGCCCGTAGCCGGGAATTGCCCAGCTTGCCCCAAGACGGCAAAAAGATCATTGGTTACAGAAAGGCCATGACTTTGGACAAACAGCCCAAAAAGTTGGTGGTTGTGGGCAGTGGGGCCATAGGGATAGAGTTTGCCTATTTCTACAATGCCATGGGCACGGAAGTGACCGTCGTGGAATACTTGCCCCATATTGTTCCAGTGGAGGATGAGGACGTATCCAAACAATTGGAGCGCAGTTTCAAAAAAGCGGGCATAAAGATCATGACCTCTGCCGAGGTGACCCACGTGGATACATCTGGCGAAGGCGTAAAGGTGAATGTCAAAAAAGAGAAAGGAGCCGAGATCATTGAAGCCGATATGGTACTCTCTGCCGTGGGCATCAAGACCAACATAGAGAACATAGGCTTGGAGGACGTTGGCATTACCGTTGATCGTGACAAGATCATGGTGAATGATTACTACCAGACCAATATACCCGGGTATTATGCCATTGGAGACGTGACCCCAGGACCGGCGCTGGCCCACGTGGCCTCAGCGGAAGGTATATTGTGTGTGGAAAAAATAGCGGACATGCACGTGGAACCATTGGATTATGGTAACATTCCTGGGTGTACCTATTGCCATCCAGAGATTGCCTCGGTGGGACTTACTGAAAAACAGGCCAGAGCCAAAGGGTTGGACATCAAGGTGGGTAAATTTCCATTTTCCGCCAGTGGCAAGGCAAAGGCTTCAGGAGCGTCAGACGGTTTCGTAAAGGTGATCTTTGATGCCAAATATGGCGAATGGTTGGGCTGCCATATGATCGGCGCCGGCGTTACAGACATGATCGCAGAGGCTGTTTTAGGCCGTAAATTGGAAACCACAGGTCACGAGGTCCTTAAGGCCGTACATCCCCACCCAACAATGAGCGAAGCGGTGATGGAAGCCGTGGCAGACGCATACGGAGAGGTCATTCACTTATAAACGGAAATCCATGATGTTACTATTTAGAATCGTGGCCATTTTGGAGGGCATCTCCTATCTGGCCCTCTTTGGCATTACCATGCCATTGAAATACTGGGCAGAGATTACCGGGCCCAACAAGGTGGTGGGCTATGCCCATGGCGCCCTGTTCATTGCCTTTCTTGTACTGGCCCTTGTGGTTACTTGGGAAAAGAAATGGGGCATTAAGAGGTTCATCATTTTCGGTATTGCCTCCTTACTGCCCTTTGCCACTTTTTATGTAGAGGAAAAGTACTTAAGGGAAAAAGCATAACGAACTCTGGCTATTCCGTGGTCAACTCCTCCGTTTTGGGGACAATTTTATAGATGCTCCCATCAAAGGAACAGATGTAGAGCTCGTTCTCTTGGTCCACTCCAAAAGAGGTGATGCTCAATCTGGATTCAAACAAGAGCTCATTGGTGTCGTTCCCTAGATCCAAGGCCCAGACACGGCCACTGACAAAATCGCCATAAATGTATTTGCCTATCAAGGAAGGATTAAGGGAACCTCGATACACAAAGCCACCGGTTATGGAGCGGTCCCCATTATCATGGTTGTATTCAAATACAGGTGGTTGCAGCCCATCGGCATCGCAATCGCCTGAAAAACAAAACGTGCCCTCAAAAAGCTTCCAACCATAATTACCGCCCACTTCCACCATGTTTATTTCCTCACGGTCTCCCTGGCCCACATCACCCGTCCATAAATTACCCGTTTGTGCGTCAAAGGACATGCGCCACGGGTTTCTAAAGCCATAGGCGAATATTTCAGGGCGAACATTGGGTTCGTCTAGAAAAGGATTGCCCACGGGGATGGCATAATTTTGCCCATTCTCTTGTGCATCCACATTGATCCTAAGAATGTTGCCCAACAAATTGGCCCGGTTCTGTGCATTGTTCTGAGGGTCGCCCCCACCACCGCCATCACCTATGGCAATGTATAAGTGGCCATCTGGCCCAAAGGCCAATTGTCCCCCATTGTGATTGGTAAGGGGCTGTGGTATTTCAAGAAGCACCACCTCACTATCGGGGTCCACAACATTTCCAGAGGTTCCCGTTGAAAACCTGGATACCACAGCAAGTTCGCTATTGGGCGTATAAAACACATAGAAGAAGCCATTGTTGGCAAACTCTGGATGAAAGGCCAAGCCCAAGAGTCCCTGCTCACTGGCCGTGGAGATGTTGGAAAGTTGTAAAAAAGTGGAAGCCTGTGTGGCACCATTGCCCGGTGCCAAGACGACCCTACCGCCCTTTTCCACCACAAAAACGCGGCCACTCCCATCGTTGGGCACCTGTAGGTCCAAAGGTTGGGAAAAGGAAGTGCCCGGAAAGGCATCCACCAGCTCCACGCCCGTTATTTCTGGCTCCGGAGGAAGCGTGGTTTCGTCTGAATCACAGGAAACAAAGACCGCTGTTAGAGCCAACGGCAGATATCTGAGGATGTTCATAGAAAAGCGATTTTTTTTATATACGAGGAGACCCCAAATATTGGATGCCGTGACCTAGGATAGCAAGAAGCTCTCAATGGCCAAATCATAGCTTTGAAGTCCAAACCCTAAAATGACCCCTTTCGCAACAGGGGATACATGGGATACATGGCGATAGGCCTCCCGCTGCATGGTATTGGAGATGTGCACCTCCACCACGGGAGTACTTATGGCCTTTATGGCATCTCCAATGCCCACAGAGGTATGTGTATAGGCCGCGGCATTGAGGATGATCCCATCATGGGAAAAGCCCACTTCCTGTATTTTACCAATAAGTTCGCCTTCAATATTCGACTGAAAATAATCCAAGGTCAACTTTTTGTATTTGGCCCTTAGGCCGGCCAGATAATCTTCAAAAGAAGCTGCCCCATATATTTCAGGTTCCCTTTTGCCCAAAAGATTGAGATTGGGACCATTGATGATGATGAGTTTCATGGGATAAAAATAAGCATAAATGAAGCCGATGTAACAAAATTTCCGCTCTTGGAAGAATCCAACAACATCAATATACTTATTTTAATCTTGATGTGGTGGGGGAAATTCAAGGATATTCAAAAAAAAGATATCGGACCACATACCATGAGACAGCACATTGTTTTTAAAAAGCCATGAATTTTGAAGGCTGTGCCAGTACCTTACGGGCCATGCCCAATGAAGAACACTTAAGCCCCCTAAAACAAAATCAAAATCCCCGCCAAGACCGCGGAAAAGGTAACCTCATCGTTTACGGCAAAATAGGATACGTTCAGTTCCGTGTTGCCCCCATTGATATCCACCCCCATACTGGGCCGGTAATAAAGGCCGCCCGCATTGTCTTCGTTGACGCCCAAAGCATACCCAATGTCCCCTCCCAGCTTAAAGCCTGAAGAAGGGTATATACGAAAGGAACCTGCTAAGGGAATGAACTGTACATTACCAAATTCCGTGGTGACCGTGGTGCCGCCTGCGGTAATCTCTTGCTCCTCGCCAAAGGCATTCAAAAAACCAGTGGCCAAACCAAGGTCCACCTCCTTACTCACCCCCCAATGTTGGTAGATATCCAAACCGAGGGTAAGGCTATAGGCTTCCGAAAAATCACCCATGACCAATCCGGCGTTGATACCGGCCCTAAAATTGGTCCTGTCCACATATTGGGATTGTAGGATACTCGTGAAAGCAAAGAATACTGCCAAGGCGCTAAAGGTCTTCATGGTATGGATGTGTTATTGAATCACACAAACATACAAAGCCCTGAAAATCCACCCAATTTAAGTTGTAAGCAGACCCTCACCTGTTGTATAACCTGGTTTTTTGGATGGCTTACCCCAAGGTCACCCCCTGGCGCATTGGCCGTTCAACCAGCTAATACCCCTGAAACCCATCGACGAATGGACCGAGTTATCCCTTTAGAAAAAATAAAGCACCCCAATTTGCAGAGTGGCATTGTTGACATCCAGAGAACCGCCAAGGGGACCATCATACCGGTCTGTAAGGGAAATGCCATACCTGCCCTGAATAGCAAACTTTTCCGTAATATCAAAACCAAGGCCAAAACCAAGTTCTATGGCCGTTGAATTCAACACATCGTCTATATTGCCGTTATTGCCCACAACGCCTTGCACATCGCGTATGGCCTGTTTGATGTCATTTAGGTTGGTGGAAAAACTAAATTGTGGCCCCGCCTGTATAAAAAACTTATCCGTTGCATAGTACTTGGCCATGACCGGGAGATAGACAAAAGCCAGGTCGCCAGCGCTTCCATAAGTCAATTCCGGTTGAATATGGAATTTATTGGAAGCAGCGATATCCGCAGCAACCCCAATGTAGAAACCGGTCTTGTTGATAGCATCAAGATTGGCCAAGTTAAAGCCGAGGACCGATATATTGATGTCCGCATTCGTGTTCAATAACCCTCCGGAAAGTCCGAATTTAGGTAAGGTCTGACTTTGAACCGTGGTCAGTCCCACGGCCAACAGAAAAAAAAGCATTGCATTTCTCATAGTGTAAAAGTTAGTGTTTTTGCAATTTCAAATATAAAGAACTTGCCCTAATCCCGCTAACCCTAAATTCAAATTGAGCAAGCATGCCATAAAGCGGCATTTTCCGGAACCATAGTTCTGCCCCTAAATCCTATCTTTGGGGGCATGGAGTGGAAAGATGCACTTACGGATTACGGCCATTACCTAAAGTTGGAACGGGGATTGGCGGAAAATTCCATCCAAAATTACGTTTTGGACGTTAAAAAATTACACCACTACGTAAGGGAGAACAACATGGCCTGCACGCCCGTTGCCATAGACCGTGAAGCATTGGAAAGCTTCATTTATGATACAGCGAAAAAGGTCAATGCCAGATCACAGGCCCGCATCATCTCCGGGCTAAAGAGTTTTTTCAATTATCTGGTCTTTGAGGATTATAGAAAAGACAACCCCTTGGAACTCATAGAGGCCCCTAAAATAGGCCGCAAATTGCCCGACACCCTATCCGAAGGGGAAATCAACGCCCTCATTGGGGCCATAGACCTCAGTAAGCCAGAAGGGGAGCGCAACCGTGCCATGCTGGAGACGCTCTATGGTTGCGGACTACGGGTGTCCGAACTGATCGGCCTAAAATTGTCCGACCTTTATTTTGAGGAGGATTTCATAAAAGTGACAGGCAAAGGCAACAAACAGCGCTTTGTGCCCATTAGTGCCATCAATAAAAAATACATTTCCATTTATAACGATCAGATACGCGTTCACTTAAAAATAGACAAAGAGGCCCAAGATATTCTTTTCCTCAATCGTAGGGGCAAAGGATTGTCCAGGGCCATGGTCTTCACTATCGTAAAGGACCTGGCCAGGACCATAGGACTAAAGAAGACCATCAGTCCCCACACCTTTCGGCATTCCTTTGCCACGCATCTATTGGAGAACGGAGCGGACCTCAGGGCCATTCAACAAATGCTGGGCCATGAGAGCATCACCACCACAGAGGTGTATATGCACGTGGACCGCTCCCATTTGGCAGAGGTGCTTCAAAAATACCATCCCAGAAATTAAGGGCGCCCATACTGCGGTAACGCCTGCTTTAACGAGGAAAGGAATCAGTCCCTAAATTGGTCGTAGTTGCGTTGGTACGGTCTAATGATCAGCCTGGCCTCACGATCAAAACGAACGTAATTGTAGACCCAATTTACAAAGACCACTACCCTATTCCTGAAACCAATGAGAAAAAATAGGTGCACGAACATCCATACAAACCATGCAAAAACGCCTTGAAACCGAAACCGTTTTAGATCGCAAACGGCCTTGTTCCTACCAATGGTGGCCATGCTGCCCTTGTCTTTATATCTAAAGGGTGCCAATGGCTTTCCAGCAATCAATCGCTCCAGATTATCAGCCAAATGCCTTCCTTGCTGCATGGCGGGCTGGGCCATCATGGGGTGGCCTCCGGGATAGGCATCGCTCTGCATACAAGCAATGTCCCCGATGGCAAAAATCTCAGGGTAATGCTCCACTTGATTGTGGGCATTTACACGCAGCCTGTTGCCCCTTGCCAAAAATTGTTCTGCATCCAAGCCTTTAATGTTCGCCCCCTTAACGCCAGCGGCCCAGATTACGGTTGCCGTGTCAAAGGTAAGATCGGTCTGCGTTCGCACGGTTTTGCCGTTATATCCCAATACGCGCACATCCTTCCATACCTGTACGCCCAAATCCTCTAAAAAGTCTTCCGCTTTTTTTGAGGCCTGCACACTCATGGCATTCAGTATACGGTCACCACTCTGCAAAATGTTGATCTGCGCCCTCCGGGTATCCAGATCGGGATAGTCCTTGGGTAAAATGCCCTTTTTGATTTCGGCCAGGGCACCGGCCAATTCAACGCCCGTAGGCCCACCCCCTACTATGACGAAATTCATAAGCGCATCCCGTTCATGGTACTCGTCCGTTAACAGGGCCTGTTCAAAATTCTCCAAGATCAAGCTTCTCAGGTTCAGGGACTGCGGAATGGATTTCATGGCCATGGCGTACTTTTCCAATTCGTCATTACCGTAATAGTTGGTTTCCGAACCTGTGGCCACTACGAGGTAATCATAAGATAGGACACCGATATTGGTAGTGATCATTTTCTTTTCTGGCAGGATTTCCTGTACTTCCGCCATACGGAAATAAAAATTTTCATACCCTATGAGTACTTTTCTCAAGGGATAGGCAATGGAATCCGGTTCCAGCCCCCCGGTGGAGACCTGATATAAAAGGGGTTGAAAGGTATGGTAGTTGTTCTTGTCCAACAATACCACCTGTACTTCTTTTTTATGTAATCGGCGGGCTAGGGAAATACCGCCAAAACCACCACCAATGATGACGATTCTGGGATAACTGGAACGAGGTATGTTCATTTACGAAAGGTAGGTTATGAAAGTAATTTGTCTCAAAAGTAGTAAAAAAGGGATGTATGGTTTTTAGTATCTTTAGCCCTTAACCAAGATAACCTTTACAAATGAAAAAAACGATATTGCTATCCACCTTCCTAGTATGTGCCTCATTCTTCTCCCATGCACAAAAGAAGACGCAGGATGTTTTGAATTCCTTAGAGGAACAAAGTGAAAAATATGCGGCCATTGCCCAAGAAATCTGGACCCTTGCGGAAATGGGCTACCAAGAGGAACAGAGTGCGGCCTTGCTACAGGGCACGTTGGAAGAAGCTGGCTTCCGAATAGAAAAAGGTGTGGCCGGAATCCCCACTGCCTTTATCGCTGAATATGGCAGTGGAAGCCCTGTCATTGCCATTATGGGGGAATATGATGCCCTTCCCGGCCTATCCCAAGAGGCGGTGGCAGAGAAAAAATCGGCCGGTAAGGCCGCCGGCCATGCCTGTGGGCACCATCTTTTTGGCACGGCTTCTACGGCTGCGGCCATTGCCACCAAGAATTGGTTGGACAGCAACGGTTCTCAAGGCACCATTCGTTTTTACGGTACGCCGGCCGAGGAAGGGGGCTCTGGGAAAGTATATATGGTACGTGCCGGTCTTTTCAATGATGTGGATGTGGCCCTACATTGGCATCCCGGGGCACAGAACGCCGCCAGTGCCGGTGCGGCACTGGCCAATAAATCGGCCAAATTCAGGTTCAACGGCATCTCGGCACATGCCGCAGGTTCCCCTGAAAAAGGGCGCTCAGCGTTGGATGGTGTGGAAGCGATGAACATGATGGTGAACATGATGCGCGAACATATACCGCAGGAGGCACGAATCCATTACGTCATCACAGATGGTGGAAAAGCCCCCAATGTAGTGCCCGATTTTGCCGAAGTCTACTACTACGCCCGGCACAATAACAGAAATGTGGTCATAGATATCTTTGATAGGATCGTAAAAGCTGCAGAAGGTGCGGCTTTGGGCACAGGCACCAGTATGACGTATGAAATGATCGGTGGCACGCATGAGCTTTTGCCCAACCTTACCCTTCAAAAATTAACGCATGACAACCTGAGTGCCGTAGGAGGTATAACCTATACGACAGAAGAAAAGGCCTTTGCGGACAAGATTGCCAAAACCTTGGGGTATGACCAGGCCGATCTGGCCACAGCCAAGAACGTACAGCCGTATAAAACGGAAGCACGGGCCTATGGCTCCACAGATGTGGGAGACGTTAGTTTTACCGTGCCCACCGTGGGCTTTGGCACGGCCACTTGGGTGCCCGGTACCCCGGCACACAGCTGGCAGGCCGTTGCCGCTGGCGGCACCAACATTGGTAAGAAAGGGATGATGGTAGCGGCCAAAACCTTGGCACTTACGGCCATTGACCTCTTTAAGGACAGCAAACTCGTAGCGGCCGCGAAAGCCGAATTTCTGAAGAATAGAGGTGCTGATTTTGAATACATTCCCCTTTTGGGTGACCGCGAACCCGCCTTGAACTACAGAAATTAAACCCCTTCCTTTATTAATTTTAGCCTATTGGTGTAACAATGTACATCAATAGGCTACTTATTTAGAAGGACAACCAACCCAAAGTGAACAAAGAGCTGGAACATCAATTTGTGACGGAGCTACAGGACAATCAAAATATTGTCCACAAGGTATGTACGCTATATACGAACGACCAAGATGCACACAAAGACCTGTTCCAAGAGATAACCATACAGCTGTGGAAGGCATACCCCAAGTTCAGGGGAGAATCAAAATTCAGTACTTGGATGTACCGTGTGGCATTGAATACGGCCATTACATTGTACCGGAAGTCAAAAAAAAGAATTGACACCCATAATTATGAATCCGTCATTTTTAAAATAAAGGCAGAAGAGTACGATGAGACCGAAGAACAACAACTAAGCTTAATGTACCAGGCCATACGACAGTTGGGGGATATAGACAAAGCCCTTGTATTTATGTATCTGGAAGATAAGAACTATTCGGAAATTTCAGAAGTGCTGGGTATCACAGAGGTGAATGCCCGGGTGAAGATGAACCGAATAAAGACAAAATTAAGAACCATTTTGAATCCGTAAAGCTATGATGGATGAACTGGACCTATTAAAAAGAGATTGGCAGAAAAAGGAAGCACACCTTCCCCAGCTGTCCTACGCGGACATACAAGAAATGATCTGGAAACGGTCATCATCCATCGTAAGGTGGATTTTGGTCATCAGCATTTTGGAGTTCACGCTGCCCCATGTAATCTATCTGCTCCCATCGGTGCGATCTGGGGAAGGGTTTAAAATCTATGAAGCCCTTGGAATTTCCAAAATATTGTTCGTAGTTTCCATTGCCTACTATTTGGTGGCCCTCTATTTCATCTTTCAGTTTTATAGAAGGTTCAAGGAAATCTCTGTCCTGGAAAACTCAAGGACCTTGATGCGGAAAATCATAAGGACCCGGAGAACCGTGAAACATTATGTGATTTTCGCCCTTTCCACCATTGTATTATTTGTGATCATCACGCTTTTTGGCATTTATACGACAAGTGATCTTTCCACTCTTTTTCCGGAGATGGCGGTCTCTATTAAAAAATTGGATGCTGAGGAGCTCAAAATGACCCTTTTGGTGACCATTGCCCTCTTTGGGGCTATCTTGACCGTGTTGGTAGGAGGTATCTACTTTCTGTTATACGGCTTGCTGATGCGTAAACTAAAGCGAAACTATCATGAACTCAAGAGATTGGAATTTTAAGGCCGTCTCCATTTGCGCTCCTTGTTCTGTTCTTCATACGCCAACAGCTCCTCCTTGGGGATGACTTTTAGGAACGATGGGTGCTGTTCTATGGCATATTCCAATTTTTCAATGATGGATTCCGTACTCTCATTGTCATAATCGATCTCCAAGGGCTCTTTGATGACCATGGACTGTAAGATGCCTTTTTTCTTGATCATGAGTCCTTTTTTATCAAAAGACCTTCGAAAACCATCAATGACCACGGGAACCACCACGGGCCTGTATTTTTTTATGATGTGTGCCGTACCCTTTCGCAAAGGTTTCCATGGCGTTGTGGTACCTTGAGGAAAGGTAATGACCCAACCATCGTTCAGAGCCGTTCCAATATTGGTGATATCGCTCATTTTCACACGCCGGTTAACCTCTTTTCCTTCCGCACGCCATGTACGCTCCACACTTATGGACCCCGCATAGGCCAGCACCTTGGTAAGTAGGCTTTTTTTCATGGTCTCGGCCGCTGCCACATAATACATATTGAGCTTGGGCTGCCAGATATAGCCCAGGTTCTTAATGGAATCATGACGGCCGCTCAAACTGGCATTGAAGACATGGAACATGGCCACCACATCCGCAAAATAGGTCTGGTGATTGCTTACAAAAAGTACATTGGTGCCCTTAAGGCTTCTTATGACGTCCGATCCCTCTATCTCTAGTTTGTTGAACCTTTTGTAGCGTTGGTGGGTGATCACCGCCAAAAGGCGTATGAGCCATTTCTTGATCAAAAGGTTGTGTCCAAAAGGGTTCTTCTTAAATAATCCCATAAGCGCTAAAATACATAAAACAAGAATTACATCACTTGGTTCAACAACACTTTAATCTCATTCATCATCATGGCGGTGGCTCCCCAAATAATATAACCATTTAATTTAAAGGCAGGTACCTCTATATCTTGGGCGTAGGAGGTGGCTAATTTTTCCTGTACCATGTTCATATCAGAAAGGAAATGCCGTACGGGAATTTCCAGTACCATTTCCACTTCGGCATCCTGTTTCACAAAGGGTCTTGGTCTTTTGTAGAGCCCCACAAACGGCGCCACCTCAAAATTGCTGGGCGGTATATAAATTTGGGTAAGCTGCCGTACCAAGGTAATATCCTGTTGGGGCACGCCCACCTCCTCCTCCGTTTCGCGCAGCGCCGTGTGCGCCAGGTCGGTATCCGTACGTTCCACCTTTCCCCCGGGAAAACCCACTTGATTGGAATGTACCCCGGCATATTTTTTTCTCAGGATGCACAACAGGTGCGTCTCCTGTTGTCCATTAGGATAAAAAAGGGCCAAAACGGCCGCTTTCCTGGGGTTTCTTTTGGACATGTCCAGGGCTTGCAGTTCCTTGATCCTATTCTCGGGGGCCATTTTATAGTGCGAAGCCTGCCCCGGTAGGGGTAGATTTTTTATTTTTGATATCCTACGTTCAAAAAAATCGAAATCCATGCGTTTTTCTAGCTTATCTTTTTATCCTCTTGTATTGATTGCCCTTCTCTCTGCCTGCAAAGATACGCCCAAACAAAAAGAATCGATTGCAAAAAAGCCCGCACAAGTGACGGACACCCTTGCAGCAAAGGACACCCTAACACCTCCGGAAGCAGAAAAATTTGAACTCACGGAAGACAATGCAATTGAATTCTTTTTTGAATACAACAAGACCCTTACCGCCAATAAGGTGAAGATCACGACCAATTTGGGCAGTTTTGTCATAGAGCTCTACGACAATGTTCCTTACCATAAAGCCAATTTCATCTATTTGGCCCGGCAAGGCTATTTTGACTATACCCAATTTCACAGGGTAGTGAAGGATTTTATTATACAAGGAGGCAATTCTGATGATGTAAAAACGGCAAAAAAGCGAAGTGATATTGGGCGTTATCTCTTGCCCCCGGACACGCGTAAAGACTACAAACACCACAGGGGAACGGTCTCCATGCCCAGTAGTGAGATCAACAACCCGCACATGTTGGCCTCCCCTTATGAATTTTTCATTGTGGTCACGGATCCTGGATCGTATCATTTGGATGGGGAATATACCCCTTTCGGCAGGGTCATTTCCGGTATGGATATCGTGGACAAGATCAACCACCAGCCCGTGGGCAAAGGGGACTGGCCTTCCCAGAACATATATATAGAAAAAGCGGAGGTCTTGGAGTAAGTTCCATAGAGCGCGCCCTTTTGGAAGCATAAGCTCCTTTGAGCGCATAAAACAAGCATACGCATTCCCTATCTTTGGCCAAAAAACGTCTGTTATGGATTCATTGACCCAAATTGTACTTGGTGCCGCCGTGGCCGAAGCGGTTTTGGGCAAAAAAGTGGGCCACAAAGCCGCTCTTTGGGGCGCCGTTGCCGGCACCATACCTGATTTGGACGTGTTGGCAAAACAAGTAGTGGACGTTGTGACCGCCACGGCATGGCACCGTGGCTTTAGCCACTCGGTGCTATTCTCTGTGATCATGGCGCCCATTTTGGGCATATTGGTCTGGCGGCTGTATTCCAAAAAAGAAGCGACTTGGCGCCAATGGTCCTGGCTGTTTTTCTGGGGCCTGTTTACACATCCACTCTTGGACGCCTTTACCACGTGGGGCACACAGCTTTTCTGGCCCATGGACCTTAGACTGGCCTTTCAGAGTATTTTTGTCATTGACCCTTTGTACACCCTGCCCTTTCTATTCTGCTTGATCGCCGCACTCCGTTTGGAACGGAACCACCCAAAAAGAAGTACCTACATCTATTGGGGCCTGTCCTGTAGCACGGCCTACCTGTTGCTCAGTTTGGTCCTTAAAGGTATCAGCTACCACCGTTTTGAAGAAGCGCTGAAGTCCCAAGGGATAGCCTACAGGGCCATGGACAACCGGCCGGCTCCGCTCAATACCATCCTATGGATGGCCAATGTGGAAACCGAAACCCAATTTCTTTTAGGTGAATATTCCTTTTTTGACAACAAGCCCATTGGTTTTAAGTCCATTTCCAAAGACCACCACCTTCTGGGTGCATTGGCACAAGAGGAAAAGGTGAAAAAACTGGTGGAGATCACTGAAGGTTGGTATGCCATTACCAAAGGAAACGGCCGTCTCTATTTCAACGATCTCCGATTTGGGCTTTTGAGCTTAGCAGAAGAGGAAAAACAATTCGCCTTCTCTTATGAGCTTATTGATGGACCCCAAGGACTGAGAGTGAAAGAGGTACCCAAATCGCGTACGGACGCCAAAAAGTTGTTAGGGGCCCTTTGGGACCGGATATGGGGAAATTAGCGGGAGGAACGGTAAATGTTGGGTAGGCTTATCTTAAATCGTACCGCCAAAAGCCGTAGCAGAATGATGGCCCCTATGCCAATACTGTAGGCCACCTCAGCAGGCACCTGCACAAACACCAATCCAAAGTAAAGGAAGCCGCCCAGAATACAGACCGTTGCATAGACCTCCCTTCGGAAGATAACGGGAATCTCATTGCACAGGATATCCCTTAAAACACCTCCAAAACTGGCCGTCATGGTCCCCAGGGCAATGCACATGACGGGAGACAAGTGCACCGCCAGACCCTTTTCAATTCCAATCATGGTGTACAGGCCTATGCCAATGGTATCAAACAAAAAAAGAGATTTCCTAAAATGCTTCAGGTAATTCACAAAAACAACCGCTAAAAGAACCGTAATGGCTATGGTAAAAATGGAAAGGGGCGCCCGCATCCAGCCCACAGGGGTGTTTCCTATAAGGAGGTCCCTTAACGTTCCGCCGCCCACCGCTGTAACGAAGGCAATGATGAAGACCCCAAAAACATCCAATTTTTTCTCCATGGCCACGAGCACGCCAGAGATGGCAAAGGCCACGGTTCCCAAAACATCGATCAACAGATAGAACATCAGCTACATTTGTTGGGTGTAATAGTTATAGTCCATGATCACGCGGTCCACAAATTCCAAGGGTTTCATTTCTGTTTTTACTTCCATGACCTCCGTTATGCGCTGGCTAAGGGATACTATTACATTATGGTTTCCATTTCTTTGTGCCCTGTCATACACTTCTTTGATGGTCTGCATCTCAGTATCCGTAAATACGGTCACTTGGGGAAATTTGGGGAGGTAACCCTCCGGTACTTCGCGCAAAAGGGTGTCTTGGATATGAACCCGTTTCTTCTCACTGATCACCGTGGTGCCCGCGGCAATGTCCCCAACACGTTGTCCCTTGCCGCGTATTAGGATCGTAAACACCGCAATGCCACCAGAGGTGAGGGAGATATCTATGATTCGCAATATCCAACGTACAAAAAAATTAGCAAAATGGGGTTTGGTACCATCCAACTTCACTACCCTGATCTGCATGAAATATTTGCCGATGGTCTTCCCATCCATAAATGTTTCCAAGAGCAGGTAATATAGAAATCCGGGCAAGCCCAAGAGCATATAAATGGCCCATTGCTCACTGGGCTCCACATCCAGAGCCAAAAGTAACCACAGCATCAGCACGTAATAGATCACGACCACCAGGGAGTCTATAAGGTAGGCCAGCATGCGATCTCCCAAATGAGCCGTATTCTGATCTATGCTTATATTTTGGGCAGTTTCTATTTGAAATTGTTCCATTGTTTTGTTTCTTTGGTGCAAACCCGTACATACATGCGTGAAGCAGCCTTTGTAAAGCAAAATAAGGACAAATGGTCTACTTTTGAAAACGCTTTGGGCAACAAAACGCAACTTACGCCAGATGTATTGTCCGATCTGTACATTGAAGTCACGGATCATCTAAGCTACGCGAATACTTTTTATCCCAAGAGCAATACGGCCCTTTATCTCAACGGACTTGCATCCCAGGCCCACCAAAAGATCTATAAGACCAAACGCGAGCCCAAAAACCGGATCATTGCATTTTGGAAAACGGAATTCCCCAACATGTTCGCCCAACACCATAGGGAACTCCTCATAGCCTTCCTTACCTTTCTGTTCTTTTGTACGGTAGGGGCCTTCTCCGCTGCCAACGAGGGCGTTTTTGTACGTTCCATTCTCGGTGATGCCTATGTGAACATGACCTTAGAGAACATAGACAAAGGGGACCCCATGGCCGTGTACAAACAAATGGGCGAATTCAACATGTTTCTGGGCATTACCATCAATAACATCCGCGTGGCCCTAATGGCGTTTGTATATGGTATCCTTTTGGGGGTGGGCACATTGTTCGTAATGCTCCAAAATGGGATCATGTTGGGCAGTTTTCAATATTTTTTCTATGAAAAGGGCCTTCTTTGGGAATCCGTTAGGACCATTTGGATTCATGGTACCATAGAAATATCTGTCATTATCATAGCCGGTTGCGCCGGACTCGTATTGGCCAACGGCCTACTTTTCCCAAATACCTATACCCGTTTGGAATCCTTTAAGCGCGGCGTTAAAAATGGGTTGAAAATCATGGTGAGCACCATACCCTTTTTTGTTTTGGCCGGATTTCTAGAGGGCTTCGTTACCCGCCACACCGAAATGCCCGATGTCCTGGCCATTTTCATTATTTTAGGCTCCTTGGCACTGATCTTATTTTATTACGTGATATACCCCCTCCAAATTCGCAAAAACCAAGCAAAAAATGCAACAGAAATACATTGAGTTCAAAAAGCAGCGTGAACTGGGTGAAATACTCACGGACACTTTTGTCTTTCTCAGAACACAGTTCAAACCCTTCTTCAACACCTATTTTAAAATCTTGGGGCCCTTTCTCCTGGCCATGGTGCTTTCCTTGGTCCTCTATATTTATTATGCGGGCAACTCCCTTAATTTCATGCTGGTAGGTGCCGGCGGGGAAGTGGACAATCTGGCCGTGGTCTTTGGCTTGGGCGCCCTCTACATCTTTTCCCTGGTGGTGGTCTATACCCTTTCCCAATCCACTGTGCTCCACTATATTAAATCCTATGCCAATGGCCAAGGGGAAATCACTTTCAGCACCATAAAAAAAGAGGTCTATCAAAGTTTTTGGAGCTTTATTGGGTTGGGCTTATTGGTGGCACTATCGGTTGTAGTGGGCTTGATGTTCTGTATCCTGCCGGGCATTTATCTCTATGTGCCCTTGGTCCTTTCTTTCAGCATCATGGTTTTCAACAGAATGGGTACTTCAGATGCCTATAGTTATAGCTTTACGTTGGTCAAGGATGAATGGTGGATCACTTTTGCCACCCTTTTTGTCATTGGTATCATCGTGGGCGTGGCCAATTATGCCTTTTCCTTACCGGCACAGGTATATCAATTCATAAAAATGGGCATTTTTTCTGGGGAGGTGGATGCGGAATCCATGTTCAATGTTTTTAAAGACCCCATCTACATCCTGTTGAATGTGGTAAGTAGCGTGGGCCAGTTTCTAATGAATTTGATCAGCGTTATTGCGGCGGTGTTCATCTATTTTAACCTCAACGAAAAAAAGAACTTTACGGGAACGTACGAACGCATTGATAATCTTGGTAAAACTACGGAAACATAATATGCAGCAGCGCTGGTGCCTTTTTCTTTCAGTACTCCTGGGGTTAATGACCTTTTCCTTGGCACAAGACAACCCACCACCTGTGCTTAGGGATACCATGGCCTTAGCGCAACATACCATTTCAGAGGCGGATATTTTGACATTCCAGGACGACCCTGATTTCAATTACGAAATAGAAAAGAGCGAAGCCCCAGCATGGTGGACGGCTTTTAAAAACTGGGTGGGCAACCTATTACTAAGGTTCTTTGAGTGGCTCTTTGGCGTGGAAAGGGCGGCAGGGGCAGTACAATCTTTCCTACAAATATTGCCCTATCTGCTCTTAGCGGTACTTGTCTTTATCCTTATAAAGTTCTTCCTGAACGTAAACGCTTCGGCCATGGCCAACCGGAACAGGGCACAGGGAGAGGTAGTTTTATCAGACGAGGAGAAAATCCTGAAACATGAGGACATCAAGGCCCTCTTGCAGGCGGCCTTGAACAAGAAGGATTTTAGACTCGCCGTGCGCTATTATTATTTGTACATCCTACAGCAGATGAGCCACAAAGAACTCATTTCCTGGGCCGCACAGAAAACCAATGTGGACTATCTGAACGAGTTGGAGACATCAGAGCTCAGGACCCCTTTCAGCCAGATCACGCGGTGGTATGATTACATATGGTACGGGGATTTTCCCATAGATGAAGCCGGCTATCAAAAGGTGCGTACCTCCTTCAGTAATTTGGAACAACTCCTTAGACATGCTTAAAAAGGGTTCCCTATATTTGGTCATTGGCGTAGCTACATTGGGGCTATTGCTCCTTTTGCAATACAATCAGCCCAAGACCATCAACTGGTTTGAGTCTTACGTGGCCACACATAAAATACCCTATGGCACCCATGTCTTCCAAACACTGCTATCCCAAAAATTTTCCGCAAAAGTAAGTGATGTACGGGTTCCGCCCTTCGAATTTCTAAACCAAGAGCAAAATGCCAAAGGCACCTACCTATTCGTAAATGAAAGGATTGCCTTTGAGAAAACGGAGCTCAACGCCCTTTTGGCTTGGACCTCCCAAGGGAATACCCTCTTCATAGCTTCAAAAAGTTTTGAAGAACGCCTGTTGGACACCTTGAACCTCGGGACCGGCTACCTCTATAGCGGTTTTGAGGAAGTGCTGAAACAATCCCCATTTTGGGTAAACCCCGCTTTGAAATCGGCCACTCCCGCGGTATACGACCGTGGTGCCAACACCCCCGTTTTTGATCAATTGGACACCCTGAACACCACGGTATTGGGAAGCTTACGAACCAGTGGTGCTCTGGATTTGGCCAAGGACAGCCTACGGCACAATGTGGTACGGCAACCTTTTGGCACAGGACACATTATCCTGTCCACCTTCCCTGAAGCCTTTACCAACTATTTTATCCTCAAGGAGCACAATAGGGACTATGCCAGCGGTCTTTTCTCCTATTTGGACGCTCCCGGCAAACTCTATGTGGACCAGTACTACAAAAATGGGAAATCCTTTTACACCTCCCCCATGTACATTTTCCTGAACACCAAAGAATTGAAATGGGCCTATTACCTGGCCTTGATCGGGGTGTTGGTCTATATTGTCTTTGAAGGCAAGCGAAAACAAAGGGCCATTCCCGTCATTGCGCCATTGAAAAATCAGACCATGGCCTTTACCAGGACCATTGCCGACATGTATTTTGAAAAGAGCGACCAAAAGAACATTGCCGAGCACCGCATCAACTATTTCCTGGAAGAACTGAGAAGCACGTATTACCTTGGCAACATAGACCGTGAAGGGGATTTTTATAAAAACTTGGCACAGCGCAGCGGCAATAAAGTAGAGTGGGTCACCTCCTTTTTCCAATTCATGGAAAAGCTGCGCAACAAAGAGCATGTCTCCGATCAAGAACTATTGCAACTAAACGCATACATCGAAAAATTTAAAGCTGAAAAAAATGGAGCAAAACGAACCACAGTCCAATGATCTGAATTTTGAAAATAGAATACCCTTAGAGGCCCTACAACAGGCCGTCACGAACATAAAGGCAGAGCTTGCCAAAGTGATCGTAGGTCAGGAGAATTTTGTGGAACTGCTCATTGTATCACTATTGGTAGATGGCCATGTTCTCATTGAGGGTGTTCCCGGTATTGCCAAGACGGTCACCGCAAAACTGTTCGCTAAAACGTTGAAGACCCATTTCAGTAGGATCCAATTTACCCCGGACCTCATGCCCAGTGATATTTTGGGCACCTCGGTCTTCAATGCAAAGACCACGGAATTTGAGTTTAAAAAAGGCCCTGTTTTTTCAAACATTGTCCTCATCGATGAAATCAACCGGGCCCCGGCCAAAACGCAGGCCGCCCTGTTTGAGATCATGGAGGAGCGCCAAGTGACCATGGATGGTACCACCTACCCCATGCAAGCCCCCTTTATGGTCCTGGCCACCCAGAACCCCATAGAACAAGAAGGCACCTATGCTCTTCCCGAAGCCCAATTGGACCGCTTCATTTTCAAGATCAAAGTAGGCTACCCCTCCTTGCAGGAAGAAGTGCTCATTTTAAAGACCCACCACAAACGCAAGGGGCAGTTGCCCCAAACGGAAATC
Organism: uncultured Maribacter sp.; assembly: GCA_937125035.1. Lineage (GTDB taxonomy): Bacteria > Bacteroidota > Bacteroidia > Flavobacteriales > Flavobacteriaceae > Maribacter. The sequence goes on from CAKZLG010000223.1 coordinate 52,776, forward strand.
AGCGATGTCCTTGCTCCAGAGGCCCTGGCCACCTTTAAGCAACAGATACAGGAAATTGTGGTAGAGGAAAAAATCTTTCAGTACATAGCGGACATCATTGGGAAGACCAGAAACCATCCCCACCTCTATTTGGGAGGGTCTCCACGAGCTTCCTTGGCCGCTCTGAACGCCGCTAAGGCCTTTGCCGTCATTCAAGGAAGGGATTTTGTGATTCCCGAAGATGTGAAAAAAGCCCTGACCCCTGTATTGAACCATAGGGTCATCCTCACCCCGGAACGCGAAATGGAGGGCATGACCACGGAAAACGTGGTGAATATGATCGTAGAGAGCGTAGAAATACCAAGATAGCATGCGCCTGTTAAAAGCCCTGTACATTCACACTACCTTTTTCTGGTACTTGGCGGTGCTTTGTGCCGTCTTCATTTTATCCTTTTGGATAAAGGGGCTGTACCCCATGGCCTGGGTGGGCACACTGCTCTTGGCCGCCCTCTTCTTATTTGATGTGTACTTGCTCTTTGCAACAGGTAAAGGTGTTGAAGCAGATAGGTCCCTACCACGGAAAATGTCCAACAGCGACCCAAATACGGTCCATCTTTACTTTACCAGTTCTTACCCCTTTAGTACTGGAATGCACATCATTGATGAATTGCCCGCCCAGTTCCAAAAAAGGGACTTTGGTCATAAGACAAAGGCCGCAAAAGGGGTCAGAAATCATTTTCAGTATATGGTAAGACCGGTGGACAGGGGAGAATATACCTTCGGAAACCTGAATATCTATGCCTCCTCACCCCTGAGGGTCATAAAAAGACGATTCACATTCAACCAAGACCAAATGGTGCCCGTTTACCCCTCGATCATACAAATGCAGCAGTATGACTTTTTGGCCATACATAACCGGCTTTCGGATTTGGGACTGAAGAAAATTAGGCGTATTGGCCATACCCAAGAGTTTGAACAGATCAAGGATTATATTCCCGGTGATGACGTACGCACCCTAAATTGGAAGGCCACGGCAAAACGCAACCAGCTCATGGTGAACCAGTACCAAGATGAAAAATCGCAGCCAGTGTATTCGGTCATTGATGTGGGGCGGGTCATGAAAATGCCCTTTGACGGTCTTAAGTTATTGGATTATGCCATAAACAGTGCTTTGGCCTTTTCCAATGTGGCCCTAAAGCGCAATGATAGAACAGGATTGATTGCTTTTTCAAAGAGCATCTCCACCCATGTGCCGGCCGTTCAGAAAATAACCCACCTCAATACCCTTTTGGAAAAGCTCTACAATATAGATACCGCCTTTACCGATGCTGATTTTGGTATTCTGTACGGTCACGTAAAGCGAAAAGTGACCCATAGAAGCCTTTTGTTGCTCTATACCAACTTTGAACATATGTCCGCCCTTAAAAGACAATTGCCCTATTTGCTGGGCCTATCCAAAAAACACGTACTCGTGGTCATCTTTTTTGAAAATACGGAACTGGTACAACTGGTTTCCAATCCTGTGGAAGGCCTGCAGGACATCTACCATAAGACGATTGCCGAAAAATTCTCGCTGGAAAAGAAATTGATGCAAAAGGAATTACAGAAATATGGCATTCAGACCCTGCTTACCCCACCGGATAAACTCACTGTAAACACCATAAACAAGTACTTGGAAATCAAGGCTCGGGCCTTGTTATAATCCCTGCCTTATGAGATGGGCCGCCTGTAGGGAAGCCCCTAGGTTTCCGGACCCGTTTCCGGCTTGGAAGAGATTGGGAGCAACATATTGGTTTTTTAACGGAGTATTTTCCACTACAAGACAGCCACAACCCTTGCCCCTGCGATTCTTTCCCTTGCCCCCCTTCTCCTTGATCAAGAGATCCAAGGCCAACCCGGACAAAAATCCGCCCAAAGCTGCAAAGACCACATCATCGGTCTGCCATTCATTGCCATTGGACACATCATAAGTTTCTTTGGCCAGGCCTGCCGCTAAACTACTGCCCGCAGCCCCGGCCCATGTCCAATTGGAATCTCCTTGAAAGATCTTGTGGGCGGCATAGCCCCCAACGGCCCCAATGGCCACTCCGGCACCCAAATGCTTCGCCCCGTTCTCTAGACCTTGCCCCATGGCAAAGGCCACGGGCAATAGCAACATCACACATAATTTAGGGAACCCTGTTTTCATAGCTACAAAGTAACGAACGGAGGTTTCAATTTTATTTTTTTCTCGTTGAACATCACACTATCACAGAACAAATGAAGAAGTGGCCTCTTTCTTTTAGGCGGTATCGTCTTCCATCAAAAAACATGGGCCACCAAATACTGAGTGGCAATGTCCCAAGGCCACCCATTACCATTTTTACCATGTGGTGGGTAATTAACGGGTTGTATAACTTGTAATGAACCCCGTTCATTTACGACTTAGGTTGGGACATTTAAATAAATTATTCCATGCAGACCGTTTTACATAAAGCAAATACCAGGGGGCACGCCAACCACGGCTGGTTGGACTCCCACCACAGTTTCAGTTTCGCCAATTATTACAACCCAGAACGTATGCACTTTGGTATGCTCAGGGTTCTTAACGATGATGTTGTGGCCGGCGGCATGGGCTTTGGGACGCATCCCCATAAGGACATGGAAATCATTTCCATTCCGTTGGAGGGTGATCTTCAGCATACGGACAATATGGGCAATTCCACGATTATACAACAGGGTGATGTGCAGGTCATGAGCGCGGGCACGGGGGTTTCCCATAGTGAGTACAATAGAAACCTTGCCGAGGACGTGAAATTTTTACAGATTTGGGTCATTCCACGGGAACAGAACGTAACCCCCCGATACGATCAGATTTCCATAGCGGCCATTTCCAGAAAGAACCAACTCAATCAAATTGTTTCGCCCCATCCCGGGGAGCCAGGGGTCTGGATCCATCAAGATGCTTGGTTCTTTATGGGTGATTTTGATACCGAAACGAACCTAAAGTATGGCATGAAGAAACCAGGGAATGGCGTGTACCTCTTTGTCTTGGAAGGTAGGGCTGAGGTTGACGGTAAGGTCCTCTCCCGTCGTGATGCCCTTGGGGCTTGGAACACGGAGACATTACCTATTTCCGTGGGCCCAGATTCAAAAATTTTGGCGATAGAGGTGCCCATGGCCTAAAAAGTACCACAATTTGTTTAAATTTCCGTTGCCGTAAAGGACCTCAGAGCCTTTCACCCGTACAACGGAAGGAACCTTTTCCTTTTGTTTCGAGGCAAGTGTAGGAGCACCCGAATTATTGAGTAAAGGCAGCGATCATGATCACCAAATTGGGACAAAAATTCTCGGATATATTCACCAAATATATGCCCAGCGCCTATGTCTTTGCGCTCTTATTGACGCTACTGACCGGCCTGTTGGCCCTTCTTTTTACGGAGGTTACCCCCTTGGCGGTTTTGGAAGCTTGGTACGGTGGTTTCTGGTCCCTTCTCGCTTTTGGGATGCAAATTGCCCTGATTGTGGTCACCGCGTTCAGCATTGCCCAATCGCCGCCCGTGGAAAAGGGCATCAATGCCATTGCGGTACTTATTAAAACCCCAAAACAGGTTTATTTCTTGGTGGTACTCCTAGGCGGTTTGCTATCCTTGATCAGTTTCGGCATGATCGTGGTGGTCGCCATTTTGGCGAGAGCATTGGCAGAACGGATTAAAGGGATAAATTATCCCTTTTTGATCGCCTGCGTCTATTTCTCCATGAACGGTTGGGTGAGCGGGGCCTCCAGTTCCATTGCCCTACTGCTCAACACGCCCCGTAACTTTCTCATTCAAAAGGGGATTCTTACGGAAATGATCCCTACCACGATTACCTTGGGCAGCTTCATGAATTTGGGCATGTTGCTGTTATTCCTTGTGCTGGGACCCCTCTTGTTCGTGGCCCTAAGCCCAATGGCCAAGGCCCGGGAACTCAATGACCTGTTGAAAAAGGGTACAACAGAACATCGGGTTTCCATCGCATCAGAGGCAGCTTCCCAAAAACTACCGTACAGAGCGCTTTCAGATAGGTTGAACAATGCAGGCTGGTTACAAATGGTCGTTGCCGTATTGGGAATGGTTTATATTGTGATCCATCTTGCCAAAAAGGGGTTCGACCTCAACTTCAACATCATGATTTTTCTGTTCCTAATGTTGGGGCTGTTGTTCCATAAAACCCCCATGCGCTATGCTATTTCCATGAAAAGGGCCAGTCAGAACATTTCGGGCATCATTTTCCAATTTCCATTCTATGCAGGCATTATGGGCATAATGCTCAGTACGGGGCTTGGGGAATTGGTGGGCCAGCAATTGAGTGACTGGGCCACCCTGCGCACCTTTCCTTTTTTTGCCTATCTCGCCGGTGGCATGGTCAATTTTGCCATTCCTTCTGCCGGTGGGGAATTTGCGGTCATTGGCCCCAGTGTGCTTCAGGCCGTACAGGAACTGGCCGCCAATGCCGGGCTTTCAAATGCGGAAACCACCGCCATGATGGCCAAAGCGGCCATGGCCATAGCCTATGGGGAAAGCCTTAGCAATCTCTTACAACCTTTTTACTTATTGGTGGTTTTTCCCGTTATGGGCATGGGCGTAAAAATACAGGCACGGGATGTGGTGGGTTATTTGGTCATCCCCTTTTTGGTCTTTTTTGCACTACAATCACTCTTGGTAATGTACCTGCCCATGTAATCCAGAAATAAGGTCCAAATTCAATATGGGTTTCTTATATTTAGAAGCATCAAACCAACCCAATGGGAATTTTAAAAAAAATAATAATCTTTCTCCTTCTGGCCCTTTTAGTGCTCTGTTCCTATCTGCTGTTCAACACGCTGAATTTTGAATCGAAACAGATTACGGTGGCCTCTGTTCCAAGGGTTCCCATAGACCCGGCTGCTGTTCAAAATTTTTCGATATCATTGCAACTGAAAACGGTTTCACCGGAGCATGCGGCCGATTTTGATTCCCTCCAATTCAAGGAATTCAACCGTTTTCTAAAAGAGCACTATCCGCTTATGGATTCGCTCTTGCAGCACCGCACCTTCAATGACTTCAGCCATCTCTATTTTTGGAAGGGCACTGACCCCCAATTAAAGCCCATTGTACTCATGGGCCATTTGGATGTGGTTCCCGT
>CAKZLG010000224.1 GCA_937125035.1 uncultured Maribacter sp.
TATATAGGGGTGCCAAAATTCCAAAAATGGGTAAATGACAAAAAGTTTGATGGCGGGCAACTGTCCAAAGAAGAAACTGAGCTTCGGGATTTTTATAAGCGGCTCCTCAATTTTACCATCTCAAGCAGCGCCCTGATGGGACCCTACCAAGAAATCCACTATTATAACAAAGAGCACACCGCTGGGTACGACCATAGGATTTTTAGTTTTGTAAGGTGGTCAGACGATCAGAAACTGATCATCATCTCCAATTTTGATGATCAAAGAAAAGAACGTTTGGAAATGAAAGTACCCAAGGAGGTGGTATCCCAATGGCAATTGCCGGATGGGGAACAGGTGTTGATCGATGCACTTTACGGAAAAAAAGAAGTGCTCACGGTGAAGGAGGGCATTGGTCATTTGACCATAGGTCTAAATCCGTTGGAATCTTTTATTTTTGAGATCAAATAAATACAAACAGATGAAACATAAAAGTTGGGGATTGGGCCTCATCATCCTACTGTTAAATGCCTGTACAATGAACGAACCTTTGGTAATTGGTCACCGAGGGGCCATGGGACACGAAACCGAGAATTCCCTACCTTCCATACAGAAGGCCTTGGATTTAGGGGTGGACATGATAGAGATCGATGTCTTTAAGATAAAAAGTGGTGAGATCATGGTCTTTCATGATGAGACCGTGGACCGGCTCACCAATGGGCCAGGGGCTATAGAGGAATATTATATTACGGACCTTAACAAACTCATCTTAAACGGTGGCCACAAAATACCCATGCTCCAAGATGTGCTAAAGATCATAGATAATAAGGTGGCCTTGAACATTGAGTTGAAAGGAGCGGGTACTGCCGACCGCGTGAACCATATTATGAACTTTTATATTGAAAAACGAAACTGGTCTCCAGAAAACTTTATCATTTCCAGCTTTCGGTGGGATGAACTGGAGGACATGCGGCGTTTGAACCCAGATGTGCGGATTGCCGTATTGACCGAAGACAATCCGTTAAAAGCCATTCCCATGGCCAAAAAGCTCAATGCCGAGGCCATTAACCCCTATTTTAAAAATCTGGATGCGCAGGCGGCCAGCGCTATTTCGGAGGAAGGGTTCAAAATCTATACCTGGACCGTGAATGAGGAGCAGGATATACAGGCCATGAAGCAATTGGGGGTAGATGGCATTATCACCAACTATCCGGAAAGGGTTCGCTGATGTATGACGTATTGGTGATTGGAGGCGGTGCGGCCGGTTTTTATGGGGCCATCCATGTGGCCCAAAACTGTCCCAATGCAAAGGTCGCTTTATTGGAACGCGGAAAGGAAGTGCTCACCAAGGTCAAGGTTTCCGGGGGTGGAAGGTGCAATGTTACCCACGCCGAATTTGATCCACGCCAACTTACAAAAAATTATCCCAGGGGCGAAAAAGAACTGTTGGGACCTTTTCACGGCCACGCCAGTGGGGATGTAGTAGCCTTTTTCGAAGAACGCGGCATTTCATTGAAAATAGAACCAGATGGCAGGATGTTTCCCAAGACGGATTCTTCCCAGACCATCATTGATTGTTTTCTGAAAGAAGCGGACCGGCTGGGCGTTGAGGTGATCAAGAAAGCCTCGGTCATGGCATTGGCGCACAAGCAGGGGCCCACGCCACATTGGGAGGTGCAGACCCATGAAAAGTGCTTTACCAGCACCCATGTTTTGGTGGCCACGGGCAGCAATCCCAAGATATGGGATATTTTAAAAGGCTTGGGCCATACGGTAGTGCCCCCCGTTCCTTCCTTGTTTACCTTCAACATCAACGATGAGCGTATAGCCAACCTTCCGGGTCTTAGTGCCCATGCAGAGATAAGCATCGTGCCCCATGAGGGCCCATCGGTGAAAACCAAAAAAGATAGGGAAGGGGAAGAATTGACGGCGGAAGGCCCTGTTTTGATCACCCACTGGGGGCTTAGTGGCCCTGCGGTACTGAAACTATCCGCTTGGGGTGCCATCTCCTTGAACAAATGGGGCTATCACTTTAAGGTCCGCATCAATTGGGCGCCGGAATATCACCATCAGGGCCTTTTGGAATTGCTGGGGGACATAAAGAAGGTAGAGCGTAAGACCATCAGCAGAACCAAGGTCGTGGATCTTCCCAAGAGGTTATGGACCCATTTGGTCTTGGCCGCGGGCATATCCAAGGATACCACCTGGCCAGAGGCCACCAAGACGGAATTACAGACCCTGGCGGACCAAGTCACTAATTGCCTTTTTCAGGTAAATGGCAAGAGCACCTTTAAAGAAGAATTCGTGACCGCCGGGGGTGTGGACTTAAAAGAAGTGAATTTCAAGGATTTTGGGAGTAAACTTCTGCCCAATCTCTTTTTTGCCGGCGAGGTCCTGAACATTGATGCCATTACCGGGGGTTTTAATTTTCAAAATGCATGGACAGGGGCCTATTTGGCCGCGCAGGGGATAACGGCCCAAAGGCAAACTCAAGAACCCAGCTAAGGGCCATGGAAAGGTATATCGCTTTTTTAAGGGGCATTAATGTGGGCGGGCATAGGAAGGTGACGATGGGCCAACTACGGGAATGTTTACAGGTACTGCCCATACAGGATCTTCAAACCTATATCCAATCTGGGAATATGGTCTTTACGGCCCAAATAGACGAAGAAGGTGTTTTGGAAAAGGGCATTGCTGAAGCTATGTTCAACTATTTTGGTTTTGAAGTACCTGTTTTGGTGCGCACGGTGGGGAAGATAGCGCAAATTTTCAAAGCCAATCCTTTTTGGGACACCCCAGGTTTTAACGCTAAAAAAGCTTATTTTGTATTGCTGCATCAGTTGCCAGAAGTGGATCATAGGGGCCACCTGGCTCAATTGGACGAGGGCAGCGAGGAGGTCATCCTCATCGGGGATTGTGTGTATCTATACTGCCACAAGGGCTATGGCACTGCCAAGATCAATAACAATACCATTGAGCAAAAACTGAACGTGTCTGCCACCACTAGAAATTTCAATACGGTACAAAGGCTTTTGGAAATGGCACAGTCCTGAATGCGCCAAGGGTCGGCATCAGTTCATCTGCCAAATGGCAAAATTGAGGGCCGTGGCAAAACAGACCCACA
>CAKZLG010000225.1 GCA_937125035.1 uncultured Maribacter sp.
GTCCGACCTATCAGATTTGTTTCTGGAGTTATCCTCATCGGTCTGTACCGTGGTGTACTCTTTGTAATCCTTTTCTTCTTGGGCATTAATGATACGGGACCTTCCAAGCCCGTTGGGCACGATAGACTCCACACTGGTAATGACCTTAAACTGTTGGGCGTTCATTTCAAAGGTAAAGGCAAGTGCCACAATGGCAATAAATACGATTTTTTTCATAATGGGTTGGTTTTAAAAGTTGAATGATTTGCTGTAATTGCTTAATGAAACGAATATAACTAAAGAAAATTGTTTCTTTGTTACCCCAAGATTATAATAAAGAAAGTTAAATGCGAGGAACGGTTTACAAATCTACGGGCAGTTGGTACACGGTAAAGACCGTTGCGGGAGATTTCTATGAATGTCGCATCAAGGGAAAGTTCCGTATTAAGGGCATAAAAAGCACCAATCCCATAGCTGTGGGTGATAGGGTGCATTTTGAGGTGGAGACCATAGGGGACGATACCATTGGTATCATCCATGCCATTGATGACCGTAAGAACTATATCATCCGGAAATCCGTGAACCTGTCCAAGCAGACACATATCATCGCTGCCAACTTGGACCATGTTTTTTTATTGGTCACATTGAACAACCCGGTGACCCATACCCTCTTCATTGATCGGTTCTTGGTCACGGCAGAGGCCTATGACATTCCGGTCGTGCTGCTTTTCAACAAGTGGGATACCTATACCAATGAGGAACTGGCTGAAGTGGGGTATTTAATGGAAATCTACCAGGGCATTGGTTATGGTTGCATTGAAATTTCGGCCACAACGGAAAAAAACTTAGCGCAGGTGAAGGAGTTGATGATCGGTAAGACCTCTATGTTCTCAGGGCATTCCGGGGTGGGCAAATCCACCTTGATCAATGCCTTGGAACCTGGTCTATCCCTAAAGACATCCAAAATATCCGAGCAGCACCTGCAAGGACAGCATACGACTACCTTTGCGGAAATGTTCGATCTTTCTTTCCATGCGCAGATTATAGATACCCCAGGCATCAAAGGTTTTGGCATCGTGGATATGGAACCAGAGGAAATAGGGGATTACTTTCCAGAGTTCTTTGGTCTAAAACAACACTGTAAATTCAACAACTGCATGCATTTGGATGAACCCAAATGTGCCATAAAGGAAGGATTGGAAAAAGGGGAACTGGCTTGGAGCAGATACCGGAGTTATGTACAGATGGTATCTGGCGAGGAAGAAAATTATAGAGTGGACCAATACGGCGAAAAGTAATGAGAGTAGTAGTGCAACGGGTGTCCAGGGCCAGTGTTACGGTCAATGAAAAGACCATTTCATCCATAGACAATGGGTTGTTGTTGCTTTTGGGCATTATGGATGGTGATACTGAAGAGGACATAGCTTGGTTGACGAAAAAGGTGGTCAACCTACGCATCTTCAATGATGAAGCTGGCGTAATGAACAATTCCCTACGGGCTTCGGATGGGAATATTATTGTAGTGAGCCAGTTTACCCTGCATGCCTCCACCAAGAAAGGGAACAGGCCCTCCTATATCAAAGCGGCAAGACCGGAAGTGGCCGTGCCCCTATATGGGGCTTTTGTGGGTGCTTTAGAGCAGGAGCTTGGCAAACCCGTGGGTACGGGCATATTTGGGGCGGACATGCAAGTGGAACTTGTCAATGACGGCCCGGTCACCATTTTAATGGATACAAAAAATAAGGAGTGATGAATATAACAAATGCACAGCAAGCAGTAGATGATTGGATCAAGGCCCATGGCGTACGGTATTTCAACGAACTTACCAATATGGCCCAATTGACCGAGGAAGTGGGTGAAGTGGCACGTATCATAGCTCGGAGATATGGGGAGCAGAGCGAAAAGGAATCGGATAAATCCAAGGATCTTGGCGAAGAATTGGCAGATGTCCTGTTCGTTGTGTTGTGTTTGGCCAACCAGACCGGTATCAATTTACAACAGTCTTTTGAGAAAAAGTTAGAAATCAAGACCCAACGCGATCATGACCGCCACCAAAACAATCAAAAGCTCAAATAACAGTATATTTGGCCTTTTTAAAATACACTTATTTTGAAACTGCACCTGCACGGGCCAACCACCAACATTTTAAATGCGCACCTACAGATCACTGGCTCCAAGAGTGAGACCAATAGGTCCCTCTTATTGGCGGCGCTGTACAAGAACATTGCCATCGAGAACCCCTCCAATTCAGACGACGCCCAGGTCATGCGGGCCGGATTGGAAAAGAAGGGCGGCCTTGTGGACATTCATCACGCGGGCACGGCCATGCGGTTCCTTACCAGCTACTTTGCCAGCCGGCCCAACATGGAAATAGAGCTTACCGGTTCCCAACGTATGACGGAACGGCCCATAAAGATTTTGGTGGAAGCCCTTAGGTCTTTAGGAGCGGAGATTGCGTATCTTAAAAATGAAGGGTATCCGCCGTTACGTATATCCGGAAAGGAATTGACGGAAAACAAGGTGTCCCTCCCTGCCAATGTAAGTAGTCAGTACATCTCTTCTCTTCTGCTGGTGGCGCCGAGTCTTAAAAATGGTATTGAAGTGGAACTGGTGGGCGAAATCACCTCGGTGCCCTATATAAAAATGACCTTGGCCTTACTGAATGAAATTGGGGTTGAAACCCGGTTTACCGGGCAGACCATCCGTGTGTTCCCCATGGCGGAAGCGGATCCTTTGACCCTTACGGTTGAGTCTGATTGGAGTTCTGCCTCTTATTTCTATTCCATGGTGGCCATGGCTCAGGTGGGTTCGGAAATCACACTTTCGGCCTATAAAAGGAAAAGCCTCCAGGGAGATAGTGTGTTGGCCTCCATTTATACCCATTTTGGCGTCACCACCCAGTATGGCCAAGATAACATCACCTTAAAAAAAGCAAGCGTGCATGATTCCAAAAAATTGCAGGTGGATTTGATAAATGCCCCAGATATAGCACAGACCATTGCGGTCACCTGTTTTGGTCTGGGGGCAGAGTGTCTGCTCACCGGGTTGCATACGCTGAAGATAAAGGAAACCGATCGTTTGGTGGCGTTGGAAACGGAACTCAAAAAAATGGGGGCGAACATAACCGTAACGGACAAGACGTTGCAATTGGGCATGGCCCAGCAGATACGAAGCGGGGTGGCCATAGACACCTATAACGACCATAGAATGGCCATGGCCTTTGCCCCAATGGCGCTTAAAACGGATGTTATTATCAATGATGCGGGTGTGGTCTCCAAATCCTATCCGGACTTTTGGGCGGATATGCAAACGCTGGGCTTTCAAGTAATTGAATTATAATTCACCTTTTACTTGACAACCCCCCTGCCGGCATTGTATCTTTGCTGCCGCAATTTTATGTGTTAAAAATCCAAATAAATGAAATTATCGAACTTCAATTTTGAGCTTCCCAAAGAATTACTGGCCGAATACCCTTCAGAGAACAGGGATGAGGCAAAGCTAATGGTCATTCATAGGGAAACCGGTAAGATTGAACACAAAATGTTCAAGGACATGATCAATTATTTTGATGAAGGGGATGTCATGGTCCTGAACAATACCAAAGTATTTCCGGCCAGACTGTTCGGTAACAAGGAAAAGACCGGGGCACGCATTGAAGTTTTCCTATTGCGGGAATTGAACGAGGAACAACGTCTTTGGGATGTACTCGTGGACCCGGCACGTAAGATACGTATTGGCAATAAGCTCTATTTTGGGGATGACGAGACCTTGGTGGCAGAGGTTATAGACAATACCACCTCTAGGGGAAGGACGCTTCGCTTTTTGTACGATGGCGCCTATCTGGATTTTAGAAGAAAATTGCGAGAACTGGGTGAGACCCCCTTGCCCAAGTACATCAAAAGAATGGTGGAGCCAGAGGATGAGGAGCGCTACCAGACCATTTATGCCAAGCACGAGGGTGCCGTGGCCGCCCCTACTGCAGGAATGCACTTCTCCAAGCACTTATTGAAACGATTGGAGATCAAGGGGGTTGATTTTGCAGAGCTCACCCTCCACATAGGTCTTGGTACTTTTAACCCAGTGGAGGTAGAAGACCTTTCCAAACATAAGATGGACAGTGAGGAACTGGTCATAGATGAAAAGGCCACGGAGATCGTGAACAATGCCAAGCGCCAAAAGAAGCGCATCTGTGCCGTGGGCACCACCGTGATGCGCGGTCTGGAAAGTGCCGTATCATCAAACCATATGTTGAACACCCATGAGGGTTGGACGAACAAGTTCATTTTCCCGCCCTATGAATTCAGCATTGCCAATTGTATGATCACCAACTTCCACCTTCCAAAGTCAACCTTGTTGATGATGATTTCGGCGTTTATGGGGCATGACCTTATGAAAAAATCGTATAAGGAAGCCATCCTGGAAGGGTATAAGTTCTATTCCTATGGAGATGCCATGCTGATTCTATAATCGCATGGAAATAGCATAAAAAGCACAAGACCACGGCGTAAAAACAGGGCAGGTTGGTCTCAACACAAAGTCCCCCTAGCTAAGCATCAGGGGGATTTTTTATAGTATGAACGTGGAAACAAAGAAGAAAGACGTAAGGGCCCTTACAAAGGAACAGCTTCGTGGTTTTTTTGAGGCTCAGGGAGACAAGGCCTTTCGTGGCAACCAGGTCTATGAATGGTTGTGGCAAAAATCCGCCCATTCCTTTGAGGTCATGACCAACCTTTCCAAGGAGTGCCGTGCCATGTTGCAGGAGCACTTTGTCATTAACCATATTCAGGTAGATCAAATGCAGCGCAGTAGTGACGGTACCATAAAAAATGCGGTACGGCTACATGACGGTTTGGTGGTGGAGTCCGTCCTTATCCCCACCAAGACCAGGACCACGGCCTGCGTCTCCAGTCAGGTGGGCTGCAGTTTGGACTGTAAATTCTGTGCCACGGCAAGGTTAAAGCGCATGCGCAACCTTCAGCCAGATGAGATCTATGATCAGGTAGTGGCCATAGACAATGAAAGTAGGTTGTATTTTGATAGGCCTTTGAGCAATATTGTTTTTATGGGTATGGGAGAGCCCCTTATGAACTATAACAATGTACTCAAGGCCATAGAAAAGATCACTTCCCCAGAGGGCCTGGGCATGTCTCCAAAACGCATCACGGTCTCTACCTCTGGAGTGCCCAAGATGATCAAAAAAATGGCCGATGGGGAGGTGCGCTTCAAGCTAGCCGTTTCCCTGCATTCCGCCATAGATGAGGTCCGTACCTCCATCATGCCTTTCAATGCTACCTTTACCTTAGCAGACCTCAGGGAAGCACTTCAATATTGGTATGAAAAGACCAAGAGCAGGATCACGTATGAATATGTAGTGTGGGAGGGCATCAACGATACCCAGAAAGATGTGGATGCCTTGGTGGAGTTCTGTAGGTTTGCCCCATCCAAAGTAAATCTCATTGAATACAATCCCATTGACGATGGTACGTTCAAACAGGCCTCCAACACCGCTTTGGAGCGCTATATCAAAACCTTGGAGGCGCACGGCATAACCGTTACCGTGCGCCGATCCCGCGGTAAGGACATTGATGCTGCCTGTGGGCAGCTCGCCAATAAATCATAGGGCTGAGGGTATGTTTGGGCCATTATTTTTGGATGTTGCCGAAATCTTGATTCCCACCACGGCATACTAGCACATTTTACCTACTTTTGGTACAGGGAGAAGAACAGAAAGAGGCCAAGAGCATTGAAGATCGCAGCACAAATACGGGAACCCATTGAGCAGGAAATGGAGCTTTTTGAAGAAAAGTTTCGCGATTCCATGTCCTCTAAAGTGGCCCTCTTTAACCGTATTACCTATTACATCGTAAACAGAAAGGGAAAGCAGATGCGCCCGATGTTCGTTTTTTTAACGGCCAAAATGTTGAACAACGGAACGGTGTTGGAGCGCACCTACACCGGAGCATCCATCATTGAGCTGATCCATACCGCCAGTTTGGTGCATGACGATGTAGTGGACGACAGTAACAAGCGTCGTGGTTTTTTCTCCATTAATGCGCTATGGAAGAACAAAATAGCCGTGCTGGTGGGGGACTATCTCTTTTCAAAAGGGCTGTTGGTGGCTTTGGAACGGAAGGACTATGATCTACTGCAGATCATTTCAGATGCCGTACGCTCCATGAGCGAGGGGGAGCTCTTGCAGATTGAAAAAGCGCGTAAGTTGGACATTACGGAAGAAGTGTACTATGAGATCATTCGCCAAAAAACGGCTACCCTCATTGCGGCCTGTTGCAGTATGGGCGCCGCCAGTGTACTGCCCAATGCCCCAGAAGTGGAAACCTTTAGAAAATTTGGTGAACTCTGCGGCATGGCCTTTCAGATCAAGGACGACCTCTTTGACTACGGCAACGAACGCATAGGCAAACCTACGGGGATTGACATCAAGGAACAAAAAATGACGTTGCCCTTGATCTATGCCCTGAACCACAGTTCCAAGGAAAAACAAAAGTGGCTCATCAACTCGATCAAGAACCATAACAAGGACAAGAAAAGGGTAAAGGCCATAATTGCCTATGTAAGGGAACAGGGCGGACTGGATTACGCCGTGGAAAAAATGTTGGGCTTTAAGGACGAGGCGCTTGCCCTGCTCCAAGCATATCCGGAGTCTGATTATAAGGCCGCTTTGACCCTAATGGTCAATTATGTGGTAGACCGCAAGAAATAGTATTTTGGCAGGGGCCTAGCCGCCACAATTCAAAGTTTTTGAAAAAAAATCAAGGTCTGGGCAACCTTTTTGCCACCCACGGCGTCTATATCCATAGAAGACCAAATGAACGTTTTGAAAATCATACCTTTTTATAGCAACGAGAAACAACTCATAAAAAAGGCCGCTGCCGGTAATAGACAGGCCCAAGAAAGGTTGTACACTGATCACGCCCCTAAAATGCTGGGTGTTTGTAGGCGCTATGTAAAAGACCACCATTTTGCAGAGGATATCATGGTACAGGGTTTTTTAAAGGTTTTTCAAAGCCTGCACCTATTTAGGTTTGAAGGTAGTTTTGAGGGGTGGGTACGCCGCATCATGGTACGTGAGAGCATCTCTTATTTGAGAAAAAAACAGTTCGTGGTCTTTGATGATACGGTGTACGAAAAGCACCAATTGGAGGATGTAACGGGCCATGATGATGGGGATGCGGCCCATATTCAGAAAATGATAGATCAATTGCCCCAAGGCTATCAAATGGTGTTTGTGCTGCATGCTGTAGATGGCTACAAGCACCATGAGATAGCGGAATTGCTGTCCATCTCGGAGAGCACTTCCAAGAGTCAGCTCTTTAAGGCGCGCAAACTCTTACAGGAGCAATTGAGCAAACAAAAAATTGTAGGTTATGGCACCAGATAAGTTGGAAAAATACATTCAAGGGAAATTGCGCGAACGTGAGATAGCCCCGAGCGAAAATGCATGGCAACGCATTTCAGATGGGTTGGAGCATACGGCTACGGCCCCCGTTCGGAAAAAGAAGGTGGCATGGTATGCTGTTGCTGCCAGCGTAGCGGCATTGGTGGGTTTTTCCCTTTTCTATGTTCAAAATACCCCAGTAACGGAACCTCAGGCAGATGGGGTGGTGGTTTCGCGGCCCGATCGCCCCGCGGGGGAAGAAGAGGGCGTTATGGCCGTACAGCAGAAAGAAAGCAAAGAGAATGTAAAGGATACAGCGCCTAGGGTCACTATAACGGAAACTTCCTTGAAAAAGGAAATTGCGCCCTCTGTTCTTGCAGTTATGGAACAAGACCCAGACAAGGATTTAGGTACTGGTGTATCCCATAAAGAAACCAAGCAACGCAGCAAGGCGCTTGAACGGGCCCAAATATCAGACGCGGTACTGTCCGAAAAAATCACCGAGGTCATGGTACAGGTAGCGCAAATGGAAAAGAACCAAAGTGTAAGTGAGGCCGAGATAGATTCCTTGTTGCATGCGGCCCAAAGGGCCATTATCACGGAAAGACGGTTTATAGAAAACAACGAGGTCAATGCCATGGCCTTGTTGGCTGAAGTTGAGGAAGAACTTGA
The DNA here is from genome assembly GCA_937125035.1 of uncultured Maribacter sp. Classification (GTDB taxonomy): domain Bacteria; phylum Bacteroidota; class Bacteroidia; order Flavobacteriales; family Flavobacteriaceae; genus Maribacter. The sequence goes on from CAKZLG010000225.1 coordinate 8,048, forward strand.
TCAATCCTTCCGAGACCAGATTTTTGAATCCTTGAAATCAGGATTCCTAAAAGTGCGCACCGCGGTTGCGGATCGCAATAATTGACCCAAAAAACATCCTTTTTTACATTAGGGCCTTATGAAAATAAGGTGGTAGGGGAGAGTTTATTCATCAATCAAATAAAAACGAAAATCAAAATGAGAACAATTACATGGTATGTACTGGCACTGGTTGCCTTTATGGTAGTCCAAAATGCTTTGGCCCAAGAGGATTATAAAGACCGGGTGGCCACCTTGAAAAACCAAAAGGAAAAAATAACGGAACAGGAGAAAGAGGCCCTGAAGTTTGAGGTGGAGCAGATCAACAAAAGGTTGGAAAGCGGAGACATTGGTGCAGCGGAAGCCAATGAATTGAAGCGCCAGGCGGCTGAAAAGCGAGCGTTGAACATTGAGAACAGAGTGGCCATAATAGACAATCAGATTGGTTTATTGGAAAGGAATGAAGGTATTTTATTGCCGGAAATTCCATATGATGGCATAGGCCCTACCTCGGTGGAACTGGGCATTAGGGTTGATGGCCAACCGTTGGAACAATATCTGTTTGGGGAGAATAAAAAGGACATCAGATACGATCGTCGTACCTATTCCGATCTTGTTTTGGCCATAGGTCTGAACAATGCGATTGTAGAAGGGCAGTCCCTCCAAGATACCCCATATAAAGTGGGGGGAAGCCGCTTTTTTGAAATGGGCTGGCAGTGGCGCACGCGGGTTTTTAAGAACAGTAATTTTTTACGGTTCAATTACGGATTTTCCTTTCAGTTCAATGGGTTGAAACCCAAGGATAACCGATACTTTGTGTCCACGGAAGAGGGACAGACCCAGTTGGAGGAATTTGATTTTGATCTGGACAAATCCAAATTTAGGATGGATAATTTGGTTTTTCCATTTCATTTAGAGTTGGGCCCCTCTACCCTGAAAAAAACAGAGAAGACCATGCGCTATTCTTTGGCCAATCAAGTTAGGATAGGTATAGGAGGGTACGGAGGCTTTAATATGGGAACCCGTCAAAAGTTGAAATACGACCGAAATGGAGATCATGTAAAGGACAAATTAAAGCGGGGCTACAACACCAATGATTTTATATACGGGCTCAGCGCCTACGCTGGTTTTGATGGGGTATTGCTTTATGTGAAATATGATTTGAACCCCATGTTCAAAGATGCTTTGGTGGAACAGCGCAATGTTTCCCTAGGCCTGCGGTTTGATCTATAGATACAACGGCCCCGTTAATCCAGCGCCGCGTTCATTTGCGGTGTAAATTCATCCTTAAAGTACACCTTTTTACAATGGGAACATTCCGCTTGGCGGAATGTTCCTATTTTATAGATCTTGATCCAAAAAAAATGGATGAAATTAGGGGTTTGGTGCACGGTCAATGTTCCCGTTTGTTGGCAATGGTCACAGGCAATGTTGGGCAAATACTTGCTTTGGGTCTCTCCAGGACGTGTACCAAAGAAAAAAATCATGGGGCTTTTTGTTAGAGCAGCTCAAAAGATACGTTAACGTAGTACGTGCGTTTGTTCATTGGACTGCCAAAATATATGGATTCATTGATTTCTTTGGTGTTGTTGTCACTGATATAAATGGCCTTTCCAATGTTTCTTCCCATTTTCACGGCAATGGCCTGGGCTTTCTTCCTGGCATTTTCAATGGCCAACACCGCAAAATCCGTCATTTGGGCATCTGTCAACTCCGCTTCCATGACCGTATCCGATCGGCTCACCCCCATGGAACGTACTTCCAGAAATTGTTGCATTTCGTCTAGGGATGTAGTGGTGTAGGTCATGATGGTACCTTCCTTATCATACCCCATAAGGGCATAGGCAAGGTCATCTTCCTTTAGTTTTGAAATGTCCAGACCGGCTTTGGATAGTTTCTCCCGGTAGGTGGTTTTGATCGCATCCAGGTCCATGGTCTGCGTATCGTAGTAAACGTTGCTCAGGCTCACGATCATCTTGCTGGTAAAGTCCGCCGGGACCTCAAAGGTATGGTTACCGGTGGTATTGATGCTGTTCATGTTATCTTGGGCTGCCAAGATACCGAAGCTGAAAAGGGCTAAAAGGGAAGCTACATAGGTTTTCATGGTCAAAGTGTTTTAAAATTTAGACTAAGATAGGCGTACGGCACTATATTTTGAAAATTGTTTTGATAAAATTGAAACTAGGTCTTTTTTAATGGGGAAGTTCGCCTTGGAATACCTACGGAATTGATAAATTTGATGTTCCCTTGGTTTTTCGTAGAAGCCATGGGAAGGCAAGCAGGTTACCTATGATTTCAAAGTCCACTATAGATCAAGTATACGAGACCGCCCGGGTAGAGGAGGTCATTGGGGATTTTGTACAGCTGAAAAAGTCCGGGTCCAATTTCAAAGGGCTCAGTCCCTTTAGTGATGAGCGTACCCCAAGTTTCATGGTCTCTCCCGTAAAGCAGATATGGAAGGATTTCAGTAGTGGTAAAGGGGGCAATGTGGTGGCCTTTTTAATGGAACATGAGCATTTCAGCTATCCGGAGGCCATTAAATTTCTGGCCAAAAAATACAACATAGAGGTAGAGGAAACAGAGCAGAGCAATGAGGAGAAGGAACAGGCCAATGAGCGGGAGAGCATGTACCTGGTCTCAGAGTATGCCCAATCGTATTTTCAAGATATTCTTTGGCAGTCCCCTTTGGGCAAGGCCATTGGTCTCAGCTATTTTAAGGAACGTGGCTTTACAGAGGAGACCATTAAAAAATTTGGCCTTGGCTATTGCCTGGATGAATGGGATGGTTTTACCAAGGCGGCTTTGGAAAGCGCTTACCAACTGACGTATTTGGAGCGTACGGGACTCACCATTGTTAAGGATGATGGCGGTGATGCCGCCAAGAAAAGGATGTTTGACCGTTTTAAGGGAAGGGTCATGTTCCCCATTCATTCCTTGAGCGGAAGGGTCTTGGGCTTCGGTGGCAGGATATTGGGCAATGACAAGAAAGCGGCAAAGTACCTAAACTCCCCGGAAAGTGACATCTACCACAAGAGCAAGGTGCTCTATGGCATCTTTTTCGCCAAACAGGCCATAGCCAAAGAGGACAATTGCTATTTGGTGGAAGGGTATACGGATGTGATACAGCTGTACCAACGGGGCATCCATAATGTGGTATCATCAAGCGGTACGGCCCTGACCCCAGAACAGATACGACTCATCAATAGGCTCACCAAGAACATTACCGTGCTATTTGATGGTGATGCCGCGGGATTGAGGGCCTCCATAAGGGGCATAGACCTTATTTTAGAGCAGGGCATGAACGTAAAGATCTGCACGTTTCCAGAAGGTGAGGACCCAGACAGTTTTGCCAAAAACAATACTTTGGAGGACGTAGAGGCCTATCTAAAGGAGAACGCCAAAGACTTCATACAGTTCAAGGCCTCCCTTTTGGTCCAAGAGGCATCCAACGACCCAATTAAAAGGGCAGATACCGTGCGCGATATCGTGAACAGCATTGCCAAGATACCCGATAGGATCAAGCGGGAAATCTACATCCAAGAATGTTCGCAGATCATGAACATCTCTGAGGCCGTCCTCTTCAATACCCTGGCACAAATAGGGCAAAAAGAAATATCCGATGCCCGGAAGCAGTTGAAACAAGAGCAAAAAGCGTTTGATGTCGTAAAAAACGAGACCGTTCAGGAAAAGGTGGATGTGCTCTATGAGCTGGAGCGAAAGATCATTGAGCTCTTATTGCTCTATGGTAACCAAAAGGAACGTTTTGAGGATTTGGCGCTCAAGGAAAACGAGGCGGGTGATTTGGTGTTGGAACCCGAAGTGGTGGAGGCAAAAGTGTATGAAAAGGTTTTCTTGGATCTTCAGGAAGATGAGATAGAACTATCCAACAGCACCTTTAAGAGCATTTATTTCCAACTTATAGGAAAGCTGAACGAAGAAAAGGAATTTTCCATTACCGACTTTCTCTCCGGCTTAGATCAGGAGATAGTACAGGAGGTATCCTCCATTTTAATGGAAGAAGAGAAATACGTGCTGCATGATTGGCACCGCAAGGATATCTACCCCAAAGGCAAAGAGCATGGTATAGCCCAATTGGTAGGGGAGACCATTCTAACCCTACGCTGCAATCTTATTAAAAACCGTATTGAAAAACTCCAGAAAGATACTGAAGATGACCATGGGCAGGAGCATAGGGAGGTCTTGGAGGAAATCATGAACTACCTGCAGTTGAACAAACTGCTCAATGCAAAATTGAACAGGGTGCTATCATAAAAAAACCCGCAATTCTGCGGGTTTCTCTTTTTGCTTTTAGAAGGAAGACGTTAATAGAGCTCCAGTGCTTTTGCCTGTTGCAAAAGGTCTACCATATTGTCCACGTTCAATTTCTTCATTAAACGGGCCTTGTAGGTACTAACGGTTTTTTCGTTGAGATTAAGGCCTTGGGCCACCTCTTTGTTGCGCTTTCCGCTGGCCAACAATTTTAGTACTTCGATCTCTCGGGTAGAGAGTTTTCTAAAGAACCTTCTGGGCTTCTTGGTACCCTCATCGAATGCCAAACGTTGCGCCAGTTCATTGGTGATGAACATGCTGCCCTCACTTACTTTGGTAACGGCGGTAAGGATGTAATCCACGGCAGAGGACTTGGCCAGATAACCAAAGGCGCCCGCCCTAATGGCACTGAGAGCGTATACGTCTTCAGATTGACCACTGTACATCAATACTTTAACATTTGGATATTCTTTTTTAATCTTGCGCAATGCGGCAATGCCATTCACTTCTGGAATGTCCATTTCCAACATCACAACATCGGGGGTAACCTTTTCCAGTGTCTCAAAAAGTTCTTCCGTGGTGGCCACATCATCCACCATGTCAAATCCTGAAGCGGATTCCAGTACATTCCTAACACCCATTCTAACGATAGGGTGATGGTCTGCGATTAAAACTTTGATCATCCTGTTTTGTTTTGTAGATTGCCTTACTTTCGTTAATGTCAATAAAGACTTACACGCAAAGTAAGGTTAATTATTCTAATTTCAGAAGTCAAAGGTTAAATTATTTTAACAAAACAGAGCATTTATTGACAAATATTCGATTTTCATGCTTGATTGTTAGGTGAGTGGTTTATTTTAACATTTCAGGAATGGTGCAAACGGGTATGGGCACCATTTTATGTTGGTTCATGGAATGGTATCTTTTGAATATTTGGAACACTTCCTTTTCCCGGCCCTCAAAATCGGCATCGGTCTTACCGTCATCCTGCATCTTCATGGCCCATTCCAGCTCAGGATAGCTGGCCCCAATTTGGTCTTCATCCGTACGGTCATCCCCCCAGAGACCATCCGTGGGCGCTGCATCTATGATCTCTTGGTTTACGCCAAGGTGTTTGGCCACCGCATATACCTCGGTCTTTAACAGGTCTGCAATGGGGCTCAGATCAACCCCGCCATCTCCATATTTGGTATAGAAGCCCACGCCAAAATCCTCCACCTTGTTCCCAGTGCCGGCCACGAGGTAGCTATGTAGGGCCGCAAAGTAGTACAGACTGGTCATACGTAGGCGCGCCCTGGTGTTGGCCAGCGACATAAAGCGTTCTTCCTCGTTTTCCACTTTGGGAAAAGCGGCCACCAGACTATCAAATACCTCGGTAAGCTGGACTTCCTGGCGCTTTACGTTTTTATAATTTTTCTGAAGCCAATCAATATGCCTAGAGGCCCTGTTCACTTGGTTGGGTGCTTGATGAATGGGCATTTCCAAGCATAAGAGATCAAGTCCCGTCATGGCACATAGCGTAGAGGTCACGGCGGAGTCAATACCTCCGGAAACCCCTATGACAAATCCTTTTTGTTTTGCCTGTGTTGCATAGTCCGTTAACCAGTGCACAATGTGTTGCGTTACTTTTTCCGTTTGCATAACCCCAAGGATATTTATTTAAATCAATTAACTTTGCCTTAAAATTAAGGGCTGCCCTTTGAATATTAAAATGTAATTGGAAATACTTCGCATGAGAAAATCCATTTTTATAGTATTATCAGTTTTCCTGTTGCTTTTTGGTTGTAATGATAGTGATAAGGTGGCCAACGAAGTGGAGAAACTTCCGTTGGACCTCAAGATAGCCCGCTTTGATCGGGAGTTTGCCGCGGCGGCTCCGGGAGACCTCCCCAAGTTAAGGAAGGACTACCCCTATCTATTTCCGGCACCGGACAGCGTTTGGGTGGCCAAGATGCAGGACTCTTTGCAACGCGAGCTTTTTCAGGAAGTGGGCAATACTTTTAGGAGTTTTGAGGTAGAGGGGCAAGACCTATTGCTGTTCTTCAAATATGTACGTTATTATTTTCCAGAAGTGGAAATACCCAAGATCATTACAGTGACCAATGATGTGGACTACAACAACAGGATCATCTTGGCAGATTCCCTACTGTTCATTGGCCTTGACAACTATTTGGGTCCGGAACACAGGTATTACGGGGGCTTTCAACGGTATATCACCAAAATACTGGACCGTAGGTTTCTTACGGGTGATGTGGCCAGCGCTTTTGCCAAAAAAGTAGTGCCCAGGCCGCGGGACCGTACCTTTTTGGCCCGCATGGTCTATTTTGGCAAAGAGCTGTACTTGAAGGATAGGCTCATGCCCGGGTTTGACGATGCCGTAAAGATGGGGTACACAAAAGAAGAGATGCAATGGGCCATGGCCAATGAAGAGCCCATATGGCGCAATTTTATAGAGAATGAATATTTGTACAGCACGGACAACAAATTGAACCCGCGTTTTTTAGACCCGGCCCCATTTTCAAAGTTTGGCCTAGAGCTGGATGTTGAGTCTCCCGGAAGGCTGGGGAGGTACATGGGTTGGCAGATCGTAAGGTCTTTTATGGAAAACAATGATGTGGAACTAAAGCAGATGCTCACAATGCCCGCTGAGGAGTTGTTCAAAAAATCCAATTATAAACCTAGAAATTAAATGGCGGATTTACATACATCAGAAATCAAATTGCGTGTGTCTTTGGATGAGAACCGCGTACCGGAAAAACTCCATTGGTCTGCCCAAGATGGAGGTATTGAGAACGAAGAGGCCAAGGCCATGCTGCTCTCTGTCTGGGACAGTAAGAACCAAGAGTCCTTGAAGATAGATCTTTGGACCAAGGATATGCCCGTGGATGAAATGAAGACCTTTTTTCACCAGACCTTGGTGGCCATGAGCGAAACGTTCATGAAGGCCACCCAAGATGAGAAGATGACGGCCACCATGAAGGACTTTTGCGATTATTTTGCGGAAAAACTTGAGCTGAAGGGCTAAAATGGCTGACTTCAATAGGGCTGCCCCACCAAAAGCAATGGATTTTATGGTAAGGGATAACGGCTTATAGGAGTTCACGCTTGTTCCCTTCCTTATTCTATGGCCACGGTTATGGGCCAACCTTCAAACTGGTCCGCATGGGGCAAGGTCACGTCAACGTTTCTGGGCCAACATTCAAAAGTGGCGGTTTTATCTTTGGTATGTAACCGAATGAAACCGTAGCCTCCACCATACGACGGACTTTCTGGATTAACGTAGGCCATCATACTGATTTTATTCCCAAAACCATCCAAATAATCCCCTGTCCAAGGTAAAGAGGTGTCCGTATTGGGCCGGTCTCCCGCTTTTTCATCCTCAGGCCACCACCATCTACTGTAGTAATCATTGACAATGGCGGGTACGACAAAGGCCCAAGGACCATCCCTGAAATCATGGATGCCATGTTGGATCACAGTGGCCAAATGCTGGTCGCCCGCAATATGTACCGCACCGGCTTTTTTTATGAGTTCCAAGGCCTTTTGCCTCCCCGTTTGCGGCCATCCATTGCTGTCCAGGTCCGCATGTAACCTATTGTCCAGACTACCGTGTATATGGGCACCACCACAGAATCCGGTTTGGCTCAGCACCACTTTTACTAAAGCGGTGTCCCGTTGGCCCCAGGTGTCCAAAAATTGAAGTTGCCTATCGCCCAACAAGGTAAGCCCTGGCAGATCTATGGAAGCGGGATCGTAATCCGGATTGCTGATATGGTCTGGTCGCGGGCCCTGCTGTGGAATCTTCCCTTCAGGGCCGGATTTGAACTTCCGGTCCTCTAAAATGGCAAAGTCCACCCCACCCAAAACCATGTTGGTATAGTATACGCCAATGCCCTGTTCAATGGGCGCGGCATCAAAGGGATCGGGCAAGTGGGCCGTTTGGCAGCGCTCCACCATTTTTACATAGTCCGGATGATAGGTATAGCCGCCATCTGGGCCACCCGGACTTTTGGAGACTTTGCCGTTTTCACCCCAGAGATTGCCCTGACCAATGTCATGATCATCCGGGATGGTTATGCAGGGCCTGTGCCTAAAAGTTTCTTTGAACTGCAGCCCAAATTTCAACCAAGCGGCAGTATGTTCTGTATGGTCATAGGACTGGTCGCCCGCAAAAAAAATGAGGTCTGGATTTTGGTGGTTGATGTTGCGAACATAGTTTTCCCGCATTCCCCTGTCTTGGTTGCTGTTGCACGAAAGTGCCGCCAAGGTAATTTCCGTTTTGCTTTTGGGATCTTTGCGTATAGTGCCCTCAAAGCTGGCGTTGGTTCCGTGCCGCAGGCGGTACTTCCAATCTTGGGAGCTGTCCCAGTCCGCTATTCGGAACAGGGCAGACCAACCCAAGTCGTTGACGGGCTGTTTTTGCACTTCCTCCCAGGAGTTGTTCCTGTAGATCTCCAGGCGCACTTCCCTGGTTTCCTCTGGATAGAGGGGATATAGCTGGGCAGAGAGTTTCAGGGTATTTTGGTCCACGGTGTACAGGCCAAAGGCAACAACACTGTCCCGGGGCACCTTTAGTTCTATGATAGGGTTTTCCCCGCGGTTCCACCAGTCGTTTACGGCCAGGGTGTCCAATTTGTCAAAAGGGGCAATTACTGGGGGAACCTGTTTGGTTTCAACCTTGCCACAGCTCACGAACAGGCCGGAAATAAAAAAGAGGTAAAAGAGGGTTTTTAGGGTCATGGTTGGTAAGGGTTTTGATGAATCACCGACAAAGTGGGCTCTTAAAGATAGTATTTTTACAAAAAAAACATGATGCCAACAAACCATCTTATTTTTGTGTACAACGCAAGTTCAGGACTGGGGTCCGGTCTTTTGGATGTGGCCCATAAGATGTTGCGGCCCAGTACTTATGAATGCAACCTTTGTGCGCTTACATTTGGCACCTTTCGTGAACGTGGCAAATGGAAGGCATTTAGAAAGGGCTTACAAGAGCAGGGGCATACCTTGGCGTTTTTGCACAAAGACGAGTTCACCAAAACGTACGCCTCCAAATTTGGACATAAATTTGAGTTCCCTATTGTCTTAGCATCGGGCCCGTCTGGCCTTGAAGTGCTTATGGATGCTCAGCGCCTAAACAGTATCCAAACGCCTGAAGCCTTGGTGGGACAACTGAAAAAAGTACTGGATTTATAGAAGACCAGCTCAGGCGTCTTTGGCCCCAAAAAAGGAGCCGTTGATTTGCTCAATATAGCCCAAAACCTCTTCCCTGCCCATTTTTTTGGAGGAGGAAGTGACAAAATGTGGTGGGGCGGTCTCCCACATATCTTCCAATAACGCCGTAATATAGTGCTTCACCTGTCGTTCTATGGCTTTTGGCTTTAATTTGTCCGCTTTGGTGAATATAATGCCGAATGGAATTTGGTTCTCCCCCAGCCATTGCATGAATTCCATGTCAATTTTTTGGGGTTCGTGCCGTATATCGATGAGCACAAAGGAGCAGACCAATTGTTCCCGTTCCAAAAAGTAGTGGCGTATGTATTTTTGAAAGGTGTTTTTATCCTTTTTGGATACTTTGGCGTAACCATAACCGGGCAAATCCACCAAAAACCAATTGTCATTGATCTTAAAGTGGTTGATCAGCTGCGTTTTTCCGGGTCTTCCGGAGGTCTTGGCCAAACCTTTTCGCTCGGTGAGCATATTGATCAAAGATGATTTGCCCACGTTGGATCGGCCAATAAAGGCGTATTCCGGCAGAGGCTCATTAGGGCATTTGGCCACATTGGAGTTGCTCATGACAAAGTCGGCCGACTTTATTTTCATGTGAACGGGATTAAAATTTTCGCTGTTCCAGCCAGCTATCCAAGATCTCATTGAATTCCTTGGGGTGCTCCATCATAGGGGCATGGCCACACTCCTTGATCCAATACAGCTCTGAATCGGGCAAAAGTTCGTGGAATTCCTTGGCCACATTGGGAGGGGTCACATTATCGTTTTCGCCCCAAATGATGCAGGTGGGGGTGTTCATTTTGGGCAAATCCTTGCTCATGTTGTGCCGTATGGCACTTTTGGCAATGGCCAAGGTCTTTACCAATTTCATCCTGTCGTTCACCGTGGCAAAGACCTCATCCACAATTTCCTTCGTGGCCACCTCTGGGTCGTAGAAAACGTCCTGGGCCTTTTTCTTAATGAATTCATAGTCGCCCCGTTTGGGGTAACCGTCCCCCATAGCGCTTTCATAAAGGCCAGAACTGCCCGTGATCACCAGTGCCTTTACCATCTCGGGAAAGAGTTTGGTATGGAGCAGACCAATATGCCCACCTAGTGAATTGCCAAGAAGAATGACATCCTTAAGGTTTTTGTATTCAATGAACTGTTCCAAGTACTTTGCAAAGTTCTTGACGTTGGTCTTGAGCATGGGCATGTCATAAATGGGAAGTTCTGGAATGAGCACTTTATAGCCCTTTTTGGGAAAATGCTCGGTGACACCCTGAAAATTGCTCAAGCCGCCCATTAAGCCATGAAGAATAATGATGGGGGTACCCTCCCCCTTTTCAATATACCTGAATTTTCCGTCCTTGATTATCTCGTCTTTCATTCAGAATGGCACTGCTTGTTCGGCAAATATAGGCATTTCAATATTATGGGCATATAAAGTTTTTTGCTGTGTAAGGCCCGTTATTTTTTGATTGGACTTCATTGAAAAAGAACACAAAGTGGTAAATGAAGTTCAGTTTTTTGCAGATAAGTGGCATTTGGAGTTCAAAATAGTGGGATTTTATTAACAAAGTGTTTTTTTGTGGTAAAATGTGGTAATAATATTTATATATTTGAGTTGTAGAAATAAACCGGAGGGCTTGGATATCTTTTTCTTTGAAGTATTTAACTGTAAGGCTGATGCCAAGGGGCGTGTAATGCTCCCGGTTGCCCTGCGCAATCAGGTTACCCCCATCCTTAAGGACGGTTTTTATATTAAAAAATCCTATTACGCCGATTGCCTGGAGCTGTACCCGGCCCATGAATGGGAGCGGGTAATGGCAGAGCTGAACGAAAAGAGCAGGTTTGATGAGGAGAATATAGACTTCATAAGGATGTATACCGCCGGGCTGCGCAGGGTAGAGGTAGATGGAACGGGCCGTTTGCTGATTCCTAAGGATTTGGTGAACATGGCCGGTATTGCCAAGGAAGTCACCATTGCGCCCATAGGCAAGCGGTTGGAGATATGGGACAAGGCCAAGTATGATAAGAAGATCATGGCGCCCAAGGACGAAAAGAAAAAACTGGCCAAGCAAGTGATGTCAGAGGCTAAACCCAAGGACAATGTATCATGAGCCAGTACTCCTTAAGGAGGCTGTGGACGGTTTGGGTATAAAGGCGGATGGTGTATATGTGGATGTCACTTTTGGCGGCGGCGGCCATTCCCGGGAAATAGTGTCAAGATTGGGCCCGCAGGGCAAATTGTACGCCTTTGACCAAGATGAGGACGCGCAGGCCAATCGTCTGGACGATGAAAGGTTTATACTGATTGGGGAGAATTTTAGGTACATCACCCAATTTTTAAAGTTCTATGGCATTCGGAAAGTAGATGGTATCCTTGCGGATTTTGGCGTATCGTCCCATCAATTTGATCAGGCCCAAAGGGGGTTTTCCACCCGTTTTGAATCTGAGTTGGATATGCGCATGAGCCGGCGGAGCGAAAGGTCTGCCCGCGAGGTGGTGAACGGGTATTCCTATGACGACCTCAGAAACGTGCTCTTTGAATACGGGGAGCTCCGAAACGCGAATGCCATGGCCAGGGCCATTGTGGGGCAACGGGAAGAGAGCCCTATAACCAGTTCGGAAGATTTGAAAAAAGCCCTGCACGGGTTTCTGCCAGAGCATAAAAGGCATAAGATCTTGGCCCAGGTCTACCAAGCCATACGGATAGAGGTAAACCAAGAAGTACAGGTCATAAAGGAGTTTTTGGAACAGGTGCCCGCATTATTGCCTATAGGAGGCAGGCTCAGCGCCATTAGCTATCACTCCTTAGAAGATAGATTGGTAAAGCGCTTTATCCGCGCCGGGAAATTTGATGGGGAGCCAGAGAAGGATTTTTACGGGAACACAAACGTTCCCTTGAAAAAAGTGGGGCCGTTGATCGTGCCCTCAAAAACAGAGATAAAACGGAACAATAGGGCGCGGAGCGCCAAACTCCGCATAGCTGAACGAATATAAGGATGTAGGAACGATAGGATAAAAATTACGGAAATGAAAAAAGGGGTTTTGAATCTTTTAAAGGGAACATTTTTAGTGAGCGGTGATGCCCCCAAAAATTGGTTGTTCATCATTTTTGCCTCCTTTCTTGCCGTGATCATGATCAGCAGCTCGCACAGCGCGGATAAAAAGGTGCACAGGATTGCGGCCCTCAATGAGGAGGTAAAGGAATTGCGGAGCCAATTTGTGGACGTTCGCTCTGATGTTCAGCAATTGAAATTGGAATCCACCATATTGGGTGCCGTTTCCGAAAAAGGCCTGGTGCCCTCGGAGGCTCCTCCAAAGAAAATCAAAGTAAAATCCCGTAAAACAGACGATCAATAATGCCGGTAACCGAAAAGAAAATACTAACAAGACTTTACGTGGTGGCGGCTGGGCTGGTCTTGTTTGCCGGTGCCGTGATCTTTAAGTTGGTCTCCATACAAGTGGTGGACGGGGAGAAGTACCTGGCCCTGGCCGAAACAAGGACCACCAAAATGTTCACCATAGAGCCCAATAGGGGCAATCTCTATTCTGATGACGGCAGTCTTTTGGCCACATCGGTTTCCAAATACACCATCCGTTTTGATGCGGTAACGGTCAGCGATAAGGACTTTAAGCAAAATGTGAAACCGCTCTCTGATGCCTTGGCCAATCTGTTTGGAAAGAGCTCCACACATTATCAGCAACTCTTGCGTAAGGCCCGGCAGAACAAAAACCGTTATGCCCTGATCGCCCGCAATCTTGACTATTCGGACTACATGGCCGTAAAGGGCTTTCCCTTGTTCAATAAAGGGGCGTTCAAGGGCGGACTCATCATAGAGCAGAAAACAAAGAGGGAGCACCCCTTGGGGAAAATCGCCGAACGCAGCGTGGGCTATGAGCGCGTAGATGAAAATGGGTATCGGACCCGGGTGGGCATGGAAGGCGCCTTCAGTGAGTATTTAAGTGGGGTGGCGGGCAAGCGCTCCAAGCAAAAAATCGCCAAGGGCCAATGGAAGCCCATTGGCATGGACAATATTGTGGAGCCCAAAGATGGCTATGATGTGTATTCCACCATAGACATCAATATACAGGACATAGCGCACCACGCGCTACTGAAACAGTTGGAACATTACAAAGCAGACCATGGGTCCGTCATTGTCATGGAGACAAAGACCGGGGAGGTCAAGGCCATCTCCAATTTGGGCCGTACCGAGGCCGGGAAATATTATGAACGCCTCAATTACGCCATTGGTGAATCTCACGAGCCCGGCTCCACCTTTAAGCTCATGAACTTGGTAGCGGCCTTGGAAGAAGGCGTGGTGGACACCAGTACCGTGGTGGATACGGAAAAGGGCAGATGGCGCTTGTACGATCGTACCGTGAGGGATTCCAAATGGGGTGGTTATGGAGAGATCAGCGTGGCCCAGGCCTTTGAGGTTTCCTCCAATACGGCATTTGCCAAAATCATCCATAACAATTTCAAGGATGACCCAGAGCGCTATGTCAACCGACTTATGAGCATGGGGGTACACCAAGAATTGGGGCTTCCGGTAAAAGGGGAGGGCACTCCCGTGATCAGATACCCTGGTGATAAGGGATGGTCTGGGGTTTCCCTGGCCTGGATGGGCTATGGGTATGAAGTGGCCTTGACACCCTTGCAGACCCTGGCGTTTTACAATGCCATAGCCAATGATGGTGAATTGATAAAGCCAAGGCTCATCAAAGAAGTGAAGGAATGGAACAAAACCATTAAAAAGTTTGAAAAGGAAGTGCTCATTCCCTCCATTTGCTCTAAGGAAACTGCAAAAAAAGTACAGCAACTCCTAAAGAATGTGGTAGAGAAAGAACATGGTACGGGCCATGGCCTGTATTCTTCCACCTTTTCCATGGCCGGTAAAACAGGTACGTGTCAGAAGAACTACGTGGCCAAGGACCCTGATAAATTGAAGTACATTTCCACCTTTGCCGGTTATTTTCCGGCAGATGACCCCAAATATTCCTGTATCGTGGTCATCCATGAACCAGATAAGAGTGTGGGCTATTATGGTGCTGATGTGTCCGGACCGGTCTTTAAATCCATTGCCCAAAAGGTATTTACAACGTCCCCATCAACAGATGAGGTGGATATACAGGAGGCCTTAGTGGCCGATCTGGACAAAGCCTACGAAGGTTTTTTTGAAAATGCGGCCAAGGTGCACACCAGTATGCCCAATGTGAAAGGGATGAGTGGAATGGACGCCGTATCCATTTTGGAAAATCTGGGATTGGAAGTGGAGGTGAAGGGCAACGGAAAAGTTAGAAGACAATCCATAGCCTCAGGAACGGATATCCGAAAAGGACATAAAATAGTATTGGAACTTTCATGAAATTGCTCAAGGACATATTATACGGGGTAAGCCTTAGGGCTGTAAGCGGCACTACCAATTGTAGTGTGGCCCAGATATGTTTTGATTCAAGAAAGGTGGGCAAGGGTGATGTTTTCGTGGCCATAAAGGGCACGTTGACAGATGGCCATGCCTATATCAAGGATGTGGTGCAAGCCGGGGCACGGGCAGTGGTGTGTGAGCAGCTTCCCAAGCAGATGGAGGAAGAGGTGACCTATGTACAGGTAGACCAAGGCAATAGGGCCTTAGCCATCATGGCATCCAACTACTATGACAATCCGTCCAAAAATTTAAAATTGGTCGGGGTTACGGGAACCAACGGCAAGACAACGGTAAGCAGCTTGCTGTATCAATTGTTCAAAAGGGCCGGTTATAAGGTAGGGCTTCTCAGCACCATTAAGATCATGATAGATGATGAGGAGCTGCCCGCTACCCATACCACACCAGATGCATTGAGCATCAACCAGAACCTGAAGCGCATGAACGCGGCAGGGGTGGAGTTTTGTTTCATGGAGGCCAGCTCGCACGGCATCCATCAAAGAAGAACGGAGGGCCTGGTGTTCGCCGGGGCCATTTTCACCAATCTTTCCCATGATCATTTGGATTACCATAAAACATTCGCGGATTATAGGGATGCCAAGAAAATGTTGTTTGACAACCTCTCCAAAAAAGCCTTTGCCCTGACCAATGTAGACGATAAGAACGGCCTGGTAATGCTGCAGAACACCCCCGCAAAAAAATACACCTATGCCCTAAAAAATTATGCGGATTACAGGGCCCAGGTCCTGGAGAACCAATTGGATGGTCAATTGGTGAAAATAAATGAAAATGATCTATGGACGCGCCTCATTGGTGAGTTCAATGCCTATAATATCCTGGCCATATATGCCACGGCCGATTTATTGGGCCTTGAAACGCTGGAAATCTTGCGGCTATTGAGCGAGCTGGACAATGTGGACGGCAGGTTCCAATATTTCATATCTAAAAATAAAATTACGGCAATTGTTGATTATGCCCATACGCCGGATGCTTTAAAAAATGTGTTGATGACCATCAATACATTGAGGACTGGAAATGAAAACGTCATCACCGTTGTGGGGTGTGGTGGCGATAGAGACAAGTCTAAGCGTCCGGTCATGGGCAATATCGCATCAGAAATGAGCAACAAGGCCATTTTCACATCAGACAATCCACGTTCGGAATCCCCTACAGCCATCATTGCGGATATGGAGGCCGGCGTAGAGCCCCAAAATATGGGGAAGATCATTTGTATTGAAAATAGAAAACAGGCCATAAAGGCGGCATGCCAAATGGCGACTGACAATGACATCATCCTTGTGGCCGGGAAAGGTCACGAGACCTACCAAGAGACCCTTGGAAAAAGGGAAGCGTTTGATGATTTTAAGATAATAAGGGAGCTGTTGCAGGATATGGGCAAGTAAACGCTACAGCGTAAGAAGAGGAATACTATGTTGACCTATTTGTTTGAGTATTTAGAAAAACAATACCAGTTTCCGGGAGCTTCGCTCTTTGGGTTCCTGACATTTAGGGCGGCCTTGGCCATATTGTTCTCCTTGGGCATTGCTACGATCTATGGAAAAAGGGTGATCCTTTTTCTTCAGAGAAAGCAAATAGGTGAAACCGTGCGCGATCTTGGTCTACAGGGCCAGGCGCAAAAAGCGGGCACACCTACCATGGGCGGCTTGATCATTATCATGGCCACCTTGGTTCCGGTATTGCTGTTCGCGGACATTACCAATATCTATGTCATTCTGCTGATCGTGACCACGGTATGGATGGGCATTATCGGCTTTGTTGATGATTACATTAAGATCTTCAAAAAAAACAAGGAGGGCCTAAAGGGCAGGTTCAAGATATTGGGTCAGGTGGTACTGGGCCTTGTGGTGGGGGCCACCCTGTATTTTCATCCGGAGGTGACCATGCGCGATCATGATACCACGGCCATCAATGCCAATTATGAGGTGGTGAACGTGAAGGGGAAAGACGTTAAATCCACCGTCACCACCGTGCCTTTTTTCAAAAACAATGAGTTGGACTACAGCAGCCTTATTTCATGGATGGGGGAAGGAGTGGCTTCCTATACATGGTTGATTTTCATTCCTATCATCATATTGATCGTTACCGCCGTCTCCAATGGTGCCAACCTTACGGATGGCATAGATGGTCTGGCGGCGGGCTCGTCTGCCATTATCGTTTTCACCCTGGGTATTTTCGCCTGGATATCGGGAAATATCATTTTTTCTGATTATTTGGATGTGATGTACATTTTTGGGGCAGGGGAACTGTTGGTCTTTATCACTGCATTTGTGGGGGCCTTGGTGGGCTTTTTATGGTACAATGCCTTTCCGGCCCAGGTCTTTATGGGAGATACGGGCAGCTTGACCATAGGCGGGGTCATAGCGGTCATTGCCATCATTATACGAAAGGAATTGTTGATTCCCATCCTGTGCGGAATATTCTTCGCGGAGTCATTATCGGTGATGCTGCAAGTGGGGTATTTCAAATACACCAAGCGGAAATTGGGGGAAGGGCAGCGTATTTTTTTAATGGCCCCCCTGCACCACCATTACCAGAAGAAAGGCTACCATGAAAGCAAGATCGTAACCCGTTTTTGGATCATTGGTATCCTCTTGGCCATTGTGACCATTGTGACCTTAAAGATACGCTGATGGAATTTTTGGTGATACTGGGTGGTGGGGAAAGTGGCGTGGGAACGGCCATCTTGGCGAAAAAAAAAGGGTATGCTGTCTTTGTCTCGGATAAGGGCGAAATACAGAAAAAATATAAGGACGTTCTTGAACATTTTGGAATTGAATGGGAAGAGAAACAACATAGTGAGGAACGGATATTGGGCGCGGACATTGTTATGAAAAGTCCGGGCATACCGGATAAGGTGCCCCTCGTAAAGGCTTTGGTGGCCAAAGGCGTGCCGGTTATCTCAGAGATTGAGTTTGCCGCGCAATATACAGAGGCTACGTTGATCGCCATCACTGGCAGTAATGGGAAGACCACTACGACCATGTTGGCCCACCATATCCTAAAGGAGGCGGGCCTCAATGTGGGCATGGCCGGTAATATTGGGGACAGCTTCGCTAAAATGGTGGCGGAAAGACAACATGACTATTATGTGCTGGAGGTCAGCAGCTTTCAGCTGGATGGGGTGGCCACTTTCAAACCACATATTGCAGTGCTCACCAATATTACGCCCGATCACTTGGACCGCTATGACTATGTGTTTGAGAAGTACATCGCCTCTAAGTTTCGCATCGCCATGAACCAGGACACGACCGATTATTTTGTGTACGATCAAGATGATGAAGTCATTGCCCCATGGCTGGCGAAGCACCCCGTTCATTCCAAGAAAATGCCTTTTTCACTCACGGAAACCGTGGAACAGGGCGCTTTTGTTAGGGAAGGACAATTACATGTAATAACAGAAACAGATACTATAAAAATGACAACAGATACCTTGGCGCTGGAAGGGCAGCACAATCTAAAGAACACCATGGCCGCGGCCACCATTGCCAAACTTGTGGGTATCCGAAAGGAGACCATACGGGCGTGCATCTCCAATTTTCAAGGTGCCCCCCACCGTTTGGAGAAGGTCTTGAAAATTCACCATGTACAATACATCAATGATAGTAAGGCCACGAATGTGAATGCCACCTATTACGCCCTGGAAAGTGTAAAGACGCCCATTGTTTGGATCGTGGGCGGCGTGGACAAAGGAAATGAGTACAAACAGCTGATGCCTTTGGTACGGGAAAAGGTAAAGGCCATGGTCTGCCTAGGTACGGACAATACCAAAGTAAAGGAGGTGTTCGGCAATGTGGTAGATCTTATTGTAGAGACCTATGCTATGGAAGAGGCGGTAAAAGTGGCCTACAAGATAGGGGAGCGCGGGGATACCGTACTGCTGTCCCCGGCCTGTGCCAGTTTTGACCTTTTCAAAAACTACGAAGACCGTGGTGATCAATTTAAGAACTGTGTGAAAAACCTATAGAAAAGTGCTCAGGATTTTTGAATATATAAAAGGGGATAAGGCCATTTGGGCCATTGCCGCCTTGTTGGCACTTTTCTCTTTTTTGCCCGTATACAGTGCCAGTAGCAATTTAGTGTATGTAGTGGGCAATGGCACCACAGTGGGGCATTTGGTAAAACATGCCCTGCTCCTGTTCTTAGGTTTTGGTATCATGTATGGGATCCACAAGGTACCCACGCATTTTTTCAAGGGGCTGAGCCTTATTGCCCTGCCCATTGTACTGTTCCTGTTGGTCTTTGTCCTGGCACAAGGTACCTCTATAGGAGGGGCCAACGCCAGCCGCTGGATCAGGATTCCCGTAGTGGGGTTTGGTTTTCAGCCTTCCAACTTGGCCGCCGTGGTGCTTATGGTCTATGTGGCCCGGTACCTTTCTAAGATACGGGATGTTAAGGTGACCTTCAAAGAAAGTGTCCTACCCCTTTGGATGCCCGTTTTTTTCGTGGTCTTTTTGATATTGCCGGCCAATTTCTCAACAGCAGCGATCATATTTTCCATGGTTTTGATGCTGTGCTTTTTAGGCGGCTATCCTATGAAATATCTTATGGGCATTGTGGGCACGGGCGCGTTGTGCCTTACCCTGTTCGTGCTTTTGGCAAAAGCAGCGCCCAATTTGTTTCCCAATAGGGTGGATACGTGGATGAGCCGTTTGGATAGCTTCGCCAACCCAGAGGATACGGAAGCCAACTATCAGATAGAAAAAGCCAAGATCGCCATAGCCTCTGGTGGGCTGGTGGGCAAAGGAGCGGGAAAGAGCGTTCAAAAGAACTTTCTTCCCCAGAGTTCCTCAGATTTCATATATGCCATTATCGTGGAGGAATACGGCCTAATGGGCGGTTTGGCCCTCATGTTCTTTTACCTGTTCCTGTTGTTTCGCATTGTAGTGGTGGCCAATGGGTGCAATACCATTTTCAGTAAGCTGTTGGTGCTCGGCGTGGGCCTGCCCATTGTGTTCCAGGCCCTGATCAACATGGCCGTGGCCGTTGAACTGTTTCCCGTTACGGGACAAAACCTGCCCTTGATCAGCAGTGGCGGCACCTCTAGTTGGATGACCTGTTTGGCCATAGGCATCATCTTGAGTGCCAGCAACAAACATTTTGAGGGCCGTAGTGATGCTTCTGATCTGGATGAAAACAACCCTTTAGAAGTGTTGAGTGGGCAATTATAGGTTCATACTATCCGGTGGGGGCACGGGCGGACATATTTATCCGGCCATTGCCATTGCCAACGAATTAAAGAGCAGGTATCCAAAGGCCAAGTTCCTCTTTGTAGGGGCCAAGGATCGGATGGAGATGGAAAAAGTACCCCAGGCAGGGTACCACATTGAAGGCTTATGGATTACTGGGTTACAACGGAAACTGACCCTTAAAAATGTGATGTTTCCCATAAAATTGATACATAGTTTGTATAACGCACGGAAAATAGTCAATCGGTTTAAGCCTCATCTTGTCATAGGTACAGGAGGGTTTGCCAGTGGCCCTTTGTTGAAGGTGGCCACGGCCAAGGGCATACCCTGCGTCCTCCAGGAACAGAATTCGTTTGCGGGTATAACCAATAGGCTTTTAAAGGATAAGGTGCAAAAAATCTGCGTGGCCTATGCGGATATGGAGCAATTCTTTCCTAGGGATAAGATCGTCATGACCGGCAACCCGGTACGCTCGGATATAGTGCATATGGATATACCCAAGGCATCAGCGCTCAATTTCTACGGCCTACAAGAGGGCAGGCCCACCCTATTGGTGCTTGGTGGTAGCTTGGGAGCCAGGCGTATCAACCAATTGGTCGCACAAAAAATCGATGCAATACAGGCCATGGGTCTGCAAGTAATTTGGCAGTGTGGCAAAGGCTATATACAACAGTATGGGGCCCATAATTCAGATACAGTGAAGGTGCATGCCTTTCTCAACGATATGGAAAAAGCCTATGCCGCTGCGGACATTATCATTTCCAGGGCGGGGGCAGGAGCTGTTTCAGAGCTTTGTTTGGTGGGTAAGCCCACGGTCTTCATCCCTTCGCCCACGGTGGCCGAGGACCATCAGACCAAAAACGCCATGGCCTTGACACAAAAGCAGGCCGCCATCATGATACATGAAAAAGACCTGGATGCGCAGTTTGAGGACAGGTTCACGGAGTTGGTGGCCTCAAAGGAACTACAGCGGACCTTGGGCGATAACATGAAAGAAATGGCCCTCCCCCACGCCACCGCGGATATTTGTGATGTCATAACCGAAATATTGGAGCAGGAATGAACATGACTACGGTACATAGGGTCTATTTTATAGGTATAGGGGGCATAGGTATGTCCGCACTGGCGCGGTATTTCAAATTCTTGGGCAAGGAGGTGGCCGGCTACGACAAAACAGCCTCCCCTTTGACGAAGGCCTTGGAAAAGGACGGGCTCGCCATCCATTATGCAGAGGATATGGACTTGGTGCCCCGATCATTTTTGGACAGCGAAGGTACCCTGGTCGTCTATACCCCGGCCGTGCCAAGTTCCCATAAGGAATTGCATTATTTCAAAGCACAGGGCCATGTCCTAAAAAAGCGTTCCGAGGTGTTGGGCATGATCACCAACAGTACCTTCAGTCTGGCAGTAGCGGGTACCCATGGCAAGACCACCACCTCTTGTATATTGGCCCATCTCTTGAAGGAGGCAGGCGCTCCCCTTACGGCTTTTTTGGGCGGTATATCCGAGGATTTTGGCAGTAATTTTCTTTTGGAAGGCACCGATTTCTCGGTAGTGGAGGCGGATGAATTTGACCGTTCCTTTTTGCACCTCACCCCTAACGTGGCCTGTATCACCTCTATGGACGCAGACCATCTGGATATCTACGGGAATAAGGCCGAATTAGAGCGGTCCTTCATGGAATTTTCTAAGCGCCTTAAGCCCAATGGCAAGCTCTTGGTGCGCAATGGTCTGCCTTTGGAAGGGTTGCGGTATGGTATTGAGGACGACTCTGAATACTGTATAAAAAACATACGTGTAGAAGAAGGCACCTACCTATTTGATTTGGTTGCCCCTAATACTGAGCTATCAGGGGTCAGGTTCAGCAAGCCGGGCCGGCACAATCTGCTCAATGCTCTGGCCGCTTTCGCAATGGCCATGGAGGCAGGTTTTGCGCCCCAAGGCTTGGCAGCAGCGCTGGCTACCTTCAAAGGGGTTGTACGGCGGTTTACCTACCGCATCAAAAACAGTGATTTTGTTTTTATTGATGATTACGCCCATCATCCAACGGAAATAGAGGCCGTGCACCAAGCCTTACAGGAGATGCACCCGGAAAAAAAGACCGTGGCCATTTTTCAACCGCACCTCTATTCCAGAACACGGGATTTTGCCGATGCCTTTGCCGACAGCCTTTCAAAGTTTGACCATGTGCTCTTACTGGAGATCTATCCGGCCAGGGAAGAGCCCATACCGGGAATCACCTCGGCCTGGCTGATGGAAAAAATGAGCAGCCCCAGTGTAAAACTAGTGGAAAAAGGAGCGTTGGCAGGAGCAATTAAAGCCCTGGATCCAGAGGTCTTAGTGGCCATGGGCGCTGGGGATATAGGACTGGAAATACAAGAACTGACAAAACAATGGGAACATGCGCATTAATTGGAACATTTTAAAGATAGTAGGGTTGGGCCTAGCGCTTACGGGGCTTTATGCCTTTTCCGCTCACAGAAACGCGCTAAGGACGGTGAGCAAGGTACATGTGGATTTTTTGGGAGATGAAAATCTGTACATCACGGAGGGCACGGTTAATAAATTGTTAATACAAAAATATGGGGCGCTCAAAAATGTGCCTAAAGAAAATTTAGTTTTGAATACGGTAGAAAGGGCCTTGGAGGCCAATGAAATGGTGAAAAGTGCCCAAGTCTATCTTACCATAGATGGTAAGCTTACGTCTAAAATCGTACAACGTAAACCAATCGGTCGTATAGAGGGGAATGCCAAATTTTATCTGGACGATGAAGGAAAGCGTATGCCGTTTTCTAAGAACCATTCAGCTAGGGTACCTATTATCACTGGTGAGATCACGGGCAAGAGCTTAGAGGATGTCTATCTGATCTTGGAACACATCAATACGGATGATTTTTACAGGAAAAACGTCATTGGTATCCATATAAAGGCGGAGCGTGATTACCAATTGAAATTCAGGCTCAATCAGTTTGTGGTGAATTTGGGCGATGCCAGCGGATTGGAGGCCAAGTTTGCCAATTTCAAGGCTTTTTATGCCAAAGCCAATAAGGATAAGACGTTGGAAGATTTTGCAGTAGTAAGTTTAGAGTTCAATAACCAGGTAGTGTGCACTAAAATATAAGCGTATGGAAATAGGGAAGTATTCGGTAGGATTGGATATAGGAACCACGAAGATCGTTGCCATGATCGGCAAGGAGAACGAATATGGTAAAATAGAGATATTGGGCATTGGTAAATCCAAGAGCCTAGGGGTGCACAGAGGGGTGGTGAACAATATTACCCAGACCATAAAAAGCATTCAACAGGCGGTGGAAGAGGCGGAAATGAACTCTGGCCTAAAGATCGGTTCCGTAGTGGTGGGCATTGCCGGCCAACACATACGAAGCCTGCACCATAGTGATTACATCACCAGAAGTGATTCTGAGGAAGTGATCAATGAAGAAGACCTTGACAATCTCTGCAACCAAGTCTATAAATTGATCATGCTGCCCGGGGAGGAGATCATTCACGTGCTCCCCCAAGAGTACAAGGTAGATGGCCAAGCAGAGATCAAACAGCCCATAGGCATGTACGGCGGGCGTTTGGAGGCCAATTTCCACGTAGTGGTGGGCCAAGTGACTTCCATTAAGAACGTAGGGCGCTGTATAAAAAGTGCGGGGCTTGATCTCGGCAACATCACATTAGAGCCCTTGGCATCCTCAGACGCAGTGCTGAGCCAAGAGGAAAAGGAGGCGGGAGTAGCTTTGATAGATATAGGAGGCGGCACCACGGACCTCGCCATTTTCAAAGACGGCATCATAAGGCACACCGCAGTGATACCCTTTGGCGGTGGGGTCATCACGGAAGATATCAAAGAAGGCTGCTCCATCATTGAAAAACAGGCGGAACAGCTCAAGATAAAATTTGGCTCTGCATGGCCAGGGGAAAATAAGGACAATGAAATAGTTTCCATTGCCGGTCTTCGGGGGAGGGAGCCCAAAGAGATCACCCTTAAGAACCTATCCAAGATCATCCATGCCCGCGTGGTGGAAATCATAGAGCAAGTCTACATGGAAATCAAGAACTATGGGCATGAGGAACAGAAGAAAAAACTCATTGCGGGCATTGTACTGACCGGCGGTGGCAGCCAATTGAAACATTTAAAGCAGTTGGTGGAGTACATTACGGGCATGGATACCAGAATTGGCTATCCCAATGAGCACTTGGCGGGGGATTCTGATGAGACGGTCGCCAGTCCGCTGTACGCAACGGCCGTAGGCCTCTTGATGAACGCCATAAAGAACCAGCCCAAGGGCAAGAATGGCCAAGACGCCATTGCTGACAAAGCTGCCCCAGAGGAGGGCATCTATTCCCAGCACAAGGAACAGGAAGAGGATTCTCCGGAACGCCAACGGAAAGCACGGAAATCCGTATTTGACAAATGGTCTGAAAAATTGAAGGAATTTTTGGACAACGCAGAATAACCACAATACCACGAAAGAACATCTAATAACCAGTAATATATATAACATGAGTAAGAACAATGATTTTGACAATATTTCTTTTGATTTGCCCAAGAATCAAAGCAATGTGATAAAAGTGATCGGCGTAGGTGGCGGTGGCAGCAATGCCATTAACCACATGTTCCAGGCAGGCATCAACGGGGTGGACTTCGTTATTTGCAACACAGATGCCCAAGCTTTGGAAAATAGCCCGGTGCCCAACAAAATACAATTGGGGGTCTCATTAACGGAAGGATTGGGGGCTGGTGCCAATCCTGAGGTTGGGGAACAGGCCGCCATGGAGAGCATGGAAGAGATCAAACGTATGTTGGATACGACCACCAAGATGATCTTCATTACCGCTGGTATGGGCGGGGGTACGGGAACTGGTGCCGCCCCTGTTATTGCAAAACAAGCTAAGGAAATGGATGTTCTTACCGTGGGCATAGTGACCATGCCTTTCCAATTTGAAGGTAAGATGCGGTGTGAACAAGCACAAAAAGGCATAGAGAAACTGCGCAAAAACGTAGACTCCCTTATTGTTATCAACAACAATAAACTGCGGGAAGTGTACGGAAACTTGGGCTTTAAGGCAGGGTTCTCAAAAGCGGATGAGGTTTTGGCCACGGCAGCACGTGGTATTGCAGAGGTCATTACCCACCATTACACCCAGAATATAGATTTACGGGATGCCAAGACAGTACTTTCCAATAGCGGTACGGCCATAATGGGTTCTGCCATTGCATCTGGATCGGCACGGGCCAATGAGGCCATTATGAAGGCTTTGGATTCACCGTTGTTGAACGATAACAAGATCAACGGTGCCAAGAACGTATTGCTCCTGATCGTATCCGGTTCACAGGAAATCACCATAGATGAGATCGGGGAGATAAATGACCACATTCAAATAGAGGCCGGTTATGGCGCCAACATCATCATGGGTGTGGGTGAAGATGAGAGTTTGGGAGAATCCATTGCCGTAACGGTCATTGCCACTGGTTTCAATGTGGAGCAGCAAGATGATATTGTGAACACGGAGAGCAAAAAAATCATCCATACCTTGGATGACGAGCAGAGGGCCGAGAAGAAGTTGATGCAAAAG
Source organism: uncultured Maribacter sp. (assembly GCA_937125035.1). Classification (GTDB taxonomy): domain Bacteria; phylum Bacteroidota; class Bacteroidia; order Flavobacteriales; family Flavobacteriaceae; genus Maribacter. Next base: position 33,762 of record CAKZLG010000225.1, read on the forward strand.
GGCACGGTTCATACCTTGGAGATGGAAGAGGACGCCCCGGAAACCCCTGAAATGAACTATGAACTGTTGGAAGATGGTGATTTTGACCTTATCCCAACAACAAACTATATCAAGAACTTCAATGTCTTTTACGAAGAGGTCATTGCGGATAACGTTGGTGTAGAGGATGATTTTGTCATCATAGCCTCTTCAGAGGCGCTTAAGAACATAGAGGTAGTTGAGCCGGAAGTCCTAAAGGGCAAGGAAGAGGATCAGATTGCCCTGAGTTTTGAATTGCCCTTGGTTACGGAAGACGAAGAGGAACGGGAGAACGTCATCACTTTTGATTTGGATGATGATGTGCGCGATCTCAATGTTAAGGACAGTATAGAGGTAATACCCGTTTTGGAGTACAACAAACATGGGGAAAAGCGCTATAGCCTGGATGATTACATGGAGTTGGAAAATGAGCTCACCGGAGCCAAATCAAAGGCAGAGGAATTTGAGCCCAAAATCGTTGAAGATGAATTGGTCTTTGAAAAAAGAACCGTGGCCAAAGAGACCCCATCTCAAGAAAAAGGAGCCGCAGACCCCATGGAGACCCCTATAGAGGAGCTGTTAAAGGAAAGAGCGGATGAGCGACGCAGAAAACTAAAGGATTTCAACTATAAGTTCAAGAACAGTATGAGCAATATAGACGAGATAGAAAAAGAACCCGCGTACAAAAGGCAGGGCGTACATTTAGAGGACAGGCCCCGGGAAAGTAAGATATCCCGTACCAGCTTGGGCGGTGATAGCAATGATGAGATACAACTGCGCTCCAACAATTCCTTTTTACATGACAATGTAGATTAGCACTTCGTAATATGGAGAAGTAAAACCCGGAATCCCATGTGGTTTTCGGGTTTATTTTTTATCTTCGTGCCGCTAAAAAGAAAACGCATGGGCCTGCAGCAAAAAGTAATGGATCAGATGAAAATTGCCATGAAGGCCAAGGACACGGTGGCCTTGGAATCCCTCAGGGCCATTAAATCAGCATTGCTGTTGGCACAGACCAGTGGCAAGGGGGAATTGAGTGAGGAAGAGGAGGTCCTTTTGGTGCAAAAATTGGTAAAGCAGCGCAAGGACAGTGCCGCCATATTCCAGGAACAGGGTAGGGAGGACCTTGCCCAACCGGAGTTAGATCAAGTGGCCGTCATTGAGAAGTTCTTACCGGAGCAGTTAAGTAAGGAAGAGATAGAAAAAGTCGTAGTACAGACCATAGCTGCTTTAGGAGCGGATGGCATGAAGGACATGGGCAAGGTGATGGGAGTGGTCTCCAAGGAATTGGCAGGCCAAGCGGACGGCAAGGCCATTTCGGCCATAGTAAAAGCAAAGTTAAGTTCATAAAAAATTGGCCGCGTAGTTCAACTGGATAGAATATCAGGTTTCGGCCCTGAGGGTTGGGGGTTCGAATCCTCCCGCGGTCACGACACTCAAGAAACCACGCTCTTTTTTCAGAGCGTGGTTCTGTGTTTCAAGAAGGCTCAAAAGCCCAAGCTTTTGTGAACGGATTGAAATACAGAATCAGGCCCGCTTTTCGCGGGCTGTGTTTTCTTATTTGCAACATTGGGCTTCAAGGAAAACCGAAGGTAATCCTCCCGCGGTCACTTTATCAAAGGTCTTTTCTAAAGAAAAGGCTTTTTTTTTATGGTATACTACGTATATAGGAGCAAAAGAGACGGGCGTTTGTACTAGGGGATGACCTCCTCCCTTGAAAAGAAGATAGACCAACATAGCCAAGGAGAACCTAGTGCCACGATGGGTGGAACCCATGGCCTTTGATGAGAGGGGGCAATCTTTACACATTATGGAGCGAGGGCACGGTATTAAAACTGGGCATATCCGCAAACAACGGGGAAAATTGGCGGGAGGAAATAATTTCTGAGGGGGGGCAGATGGCCTACTTCCCTTATTTGGAACCCATGGGCAATAGTCTGTTGTGCACTTGGGTCTCAGGATTTGAGGAGGACATCAGACACCATGCAGCAGCGCTGAGCATTACGGATAACGAGGTATTTGTGCATGAACTACAGCCACAAAAGTTGGATATTTGGTCCAGATTCGTGGCCGAGGAATATCAGCGGACCAATGGTGGGGAGTATTTTCCTATCATCCCACTATCCAATGGAAATATAGGGATGGCCACCCCCGTACAGAACAAAAACGGAAATAGACTTGGCTTTACGTGGTGGGAATTGGAACTCAACGAATTTTAGAGGTTGGTCCCCCCCTGCGGTTAATTTCTTGCGCAATACGGCAGCAGGCTATTCCTTTGTAGTATGAAGCTTCTTAAGTATGGCACCGTGACGCCTATCAAAGCTGAATAGTGTACAAAGGGAACCCTGTGTTCACAAAATAACCAAAGGGTGGGGCCTCTAGACGACTTTATAAATGATTGGAGGGCCTATGCGAAATAAAAAGGTCCTTGGTTTCAACGGTCTGTCCCTTAGCGGTGCGATGGTTTGCATGGTGTTGGTGCAAGCGGAAGGTACGGTGGTATTGGGCGGTTGGCCGTAACACCAACCGCAATCAATTATCCTATGGTCTTTCTTTTTTTTGCCAAGGAAGCTTGCCTTCTATCTCCACTTCTATGGACAAGCTCAAGAAGGTTCTTATTAAGACAATAAGGGCCAGGGTAAGGGCGGCGTCCATGGTGGGTTCCAACACCACCGTTGAAATAATGTCGCCTGCAACCAATATCTCAAGACCCAATAAAATACCCTTCCCCAGTTCTCTCCTAAGCATTTTATAATCCCTCCCTGCAGGACCTTGAAGGGAAAAGACATACCTGATCAGGGCAATGCCCACCGCAAGGACCATGGTCACAATGCCTGTGGCCTCTATGGCATAGGCTATGTAATCTATGTATAATTTAAAGTTTTCCATGAATTGGGTGTCCATGCAAATTAAACCCCTTACAGCGGTTTCATTGTGCTCGGAACGTCAAATAGTATCTCTTTTGATAGTTGATGACCGCAGCCAAAAAGGCCCTAGCACCATGCCTTTGCAGAAGGACATTTCTTCCCATTTCCTCACTGTGGCTACATAGTGGCTGTACCTAATGAGGTGACATTTCGGAATTCTAAATACCTCTCCTGACCGGCGAGAAGGTGCTGGCGGTCTAGCCAATTTGAGAAAGGGATTGATCATCATCAACATTTCATGTACTTTTCATGGTTGTTGGAACTGCTTGGGTAGTGGCAGCTTTAGGGGCTAAGCTCTTTGTTTTACAAGGAAAGTTGCACACGGATCAGTTGTCCCTATTTAGGTTTTAAATCCAATTCTGTCAATTCTCTATCTTTAGGAACAACTTAGACCCTGTGAAAATTCTTTTGGCATCGGATAAATACAAAGGGTCCCTGACGGGGCCGGACTTCTGTAACGCAGTGGTGGAAGGCATTGCCAAGGCATTCCCACGGCCACCTTCTTAAAGAAACCTTTGGCGGATGTGGAGCCAAGTGAAAAGCATTTAGGTGATAAGTGCAAAGGCAGTTTGGTTTTTTCCACTTAGTTCAGAACGCAAACAATAAGGCTATTGAAAAACCAAAAGTGTGACGCTACAGCAGCGTTAATGCCCTTCAACATATTGGAATATTACCATTAGAACAGATTAAAAGCACCAAAACCATTATTTTTAGACCCACTAATCATTAGCCTTATGGATGAAATCACGCACTACGCCGAACTCTTTCGCGACAATGCCATTGCCTATGCACCTAGAGTACTTGGAGCCATACTTTTGTTATGGCTTGGATTTAAGCTACTGAAAAAGGTCGATAGGCTATTGAACAATAGCCTTACCAAAATGAAGGTGTCCGATACCATGCGCCCGTTCATCACCTCTCTCGTATCTACGACCCTAAAGATCGTATTGCTATTGGTTGCCGTGTCCATACTTGGGGTGGAGTTATCAGGATTGGTCACCATTGTTGCCGCTATGGGTTTCGCCGTGGGTCTTTCATTACAGGGCAGTTTGGGCAATTTCGCCTCGGGCATTCTTATCTTATTTTTAAAACCCTATAAAGTACACGATTGGATACAGGTGGATGACAGCTTTGGAAAGGTGGAGGAAATCGGTATTTTCAACACTATTTTAGTCACGCCCGGAAACAAGACCTTGATTGTGCCCAATGCCAAAATCACCGATGGAGTTGTCACCAATTATTCAGAAAAGGGAATTGTTCGGCTAGAACTCAATGCGCATATTCCCTATGAAGAAAGCTTTCCTAAAGTGCAACAACTTATACGTGACGCCTTGGCCGAGGCACCATTGGTGCTGAATGATCCAGCCCCAGAAATCGGCATAGAAAGTTTTGATACACACAATGTTATTTTGGCCATTCGGCCTTACGTTGACCCCGAGGATTACTGGGATGCCACTTTTGAATCACATAGAGTGGTAAAGCAGGTCTTTCACGAAAATAACATTCGGGTCGCTTATTCTGAAGGTATTGAATTGGGGAATATTGGGGGGTAAGCTTACGGAGATTTCGGT
>CAKZLG010000226.1 GCA_937125035.1 uncultured Maribacter sp.
GTGCATGTTTCTTTTGCACAAGAAAAAACAGTGTCCGGTACGGTTACTGACCAAGATGGGCTGCCACTGCCCGGGGTCAATATCGTAGTTGAAGGCACTACAAATGGTACTCAAACAGATTTTGATGGAAACTATTCCATTAGGGGAAGTGTGGGGCAAACCTTATTGTTCACGTACATTGGACAACGCGCGGAACGCAGGCCCATTGGTGCGGGTGATACCGTGAACGTTCAAATGGCAGAAGATGCCCAGGCGTTGGAAGAAGTGGTTGTGACCGCTCAAGGTATCAAGAAAGAGAAGCAAGCCTTGGGTTATGCGGTCTCTGAAGTAAATAAAGAGCAATTGGAGCAAAGAACAGAAGGTGATGTGGGTAGGATACTTACAGGAAAGGCCTCTGGTGTGAACATCACAGCACAAAGTGGTTTGTCAGGTTCCGGAACCAGTATTGTGATTCGTGGACTCAGTAGTTTCAGTGGAAGTAACCAACCCTTATTTATTGTGGATGGTGTACCTTTTGATAGTGGTACCAATGGGCAAACTACCAATGGAGACAGCGGCAGAAACAATTTCGTGGACGGAAACAACGGTTCCAGTAGGTTTTTGGATTTAGACCCCAACAACATTGAAAGTGTGAATGTTCTAAAAGGGCTTGCAGCGGCCACGCTTTACGGTACGGCAGGTAGGAACGGGGTCATCCTAATCACTACCAAAAATGGCGCTATATCTTCTGGTGGTCCAAAAAAGAATGAGATCACGGTTAGCAGTTCCATGTTTTTCAATGAAATTGCTTCCCTACCCGATTACCAACAACAATTTGGTAACGGATTTGACCAAGCGTTTGGTTGGTTCTTCAGTAACTGGGGTCCTAGCTTTGATAGAGAAGGTATTTCTGGATGGGGCAACCAATCTGCCATAGATGACAATGGAACCTTGGCCCACCCCTATTCCACATCCACTTCCGCCATACAGGCAGCGTTCCCAGAATTTCAAGGAGCGCGTTATGATTGGAGGCCTTATCCCAGCGTTGAGCGCTTTTTTAGAACGGGTGTTGTAAAAAGTAATTCAGTGAACTTCAATGGGGCTTCAGAAGATGGAAAGGTTTCTTACAATGCCAACTTTGGTCACTTCAATGACGAGGGCTTTACTCCGGGCAATGAATTGAACAGATATACTTTGGGCATTGGCGGCCGAGCCATCCTTTCCAATAAATTCACGGTATCCGGCACCATGAACTTCTCCAATACGGATTTTGTGTCGCCTCCGGTAGCCGCCAGTACGGGTAACAGCGTATTTGGAACGGGTTCCTCTGTATTTGCCAACTTATTCTACACGCCTATCAGTGTGGATATCCAAGGACTACCTTTTGAGAATCCCTTAGATGGCTCCAGTGTTTACTACCGTCAGAACAACAGTATACAACACCCCCTTTGGACCATTAAAAATGCCCAAAACAGGCAGGTGACCAACCGGGTATTTGGTAATGCAGCGTTACAATATGAAATCAACGACAACTTAGGCCTTACCTACCGTTACGGTTACGACGTTTATTCAGAAAACAATACAAACCTGCAGAACAAAGGTGGTGTTGGCGGCAGTGTAGCCACACAAAGTGGTATTTACCAAACTTGGAACAATACCAATTATCTATTTGACCACAACTTCATTTTAACAGGACAATATGAGCTTTCTGAAAAAGTAGGCCTGAGTTTTAACCTTGGTGCCACCACAAGAAGGGAAGTCTTTGATCAAAATGGAGTAAGCAGCACAGGCCAACAGGTGTTTGGTGTTCTAAGACACTTCAACTTTGCCCTGCAAGATGAAATTCAATTCTTCCAAGAGCGCAATATAGCCGGTCTTTATGGTCAGTTGGATTTTGATTACGACAGGAAGATATATCTGACCATTAATGGACGAAAGGATTACGTATCCAATCTGGCTACGGAGAACAATTCCATCTTCTATCCTGGTGTCAGTGTATCTCTTATTCCTACACAGTTAATACCAGGGATACAAAGCCAAGGAGGAATCAATTACATGAAAATACGTGGAAGTTACGGTACATCGGCCAACTTCCCAACAGGTTACCCGGTTGCGGCCAACCTAAATTTAGATGTTCAGGATTTCCGTGATGGCGCGGGCAACGATGTGGTATCCAATACCAGCGCCAATAGATTGGGTAACCCCAATCTTAAACCAGAGCTCCTACAAGAGATTGAGGTGGGTATGGAATCCCGTTTTTTCGATAGCAGATTATCGTTAGATTTCTCCTATTATACGAGAACGACTACAGACCTGATTATTGATAGACCTCTAGATCCTTCCACTGGGTTTACCACTACCCAGACCAATATTGGTGAAATAAAAGCGGATGGTATGGAATTAGATCTAAACCTGGCCCTTTTCAGAGCTGAGAAAGAAGGCGGTTTGGACTGGAATATAAATTCCAACTGGACTACTTTTGACTCAGAGGTGACCGATCTTGGTCTTGACACTGACCTTGTCGTATATTCTGGTTTCAGCAACTTAGGTAATGCCGCCATTGTTGGAGAACAACTGGGTGTTATCGTCGGTAACCGAATCCAAAGAGCGGACAATGGTGATTTCTTAGTGAATGCTGCAGGGGATTATGTTGTTGAAAACGGCGTTTTTGTAATTGGAAATCCCAACCCGGACTGGCAATTGAATGTGGGCAACTCCTTTAGTTACAAAAATTTCAACTTCAATTTTTTGATCAACTATACCCATGGCGGAGACATGTATTCTAGGACGGTATCCACCCTTTTGGGAAGAGGTCTTACAACGGATGTTCTTGATCGGGAAAATACCTTTATTCTTCCGGGTTCACTGGCAGACGGAACTCCCAATACAAGACAGATCAATAACTCAACCTTTTACTTCAACAACATCCTTTTTGGACCCGATGAATTAGGTGTGTTTGATGCATCCGTGATACGCCTTCAGGAAATTTCCCTAGGGTATTCCATGCCATCCAAATGGTTGGATAAAACGCCTTTCGGCGCTTTAAGTTTCACCCTTTCTGGTTTCAACCTTTGGTTTGATGCCATCAACATGCCAGATGGCACTAATTTTGACCCTAACGTAGCGGGTGTTGGTGTTGGCAACGGTGCAGGTTTTGACTTTTTGAACGGACCAAGTTCCAGAAGATATGGTTTAAGCGTTAAAGCATCATTTTAATCAAAAAATATTATGACAATGAGAAAAATATTTAAATATATAGTCGCGGTTTTCGTACTAGGGGTGGGTTTCAACTCCTGTGAAACCGTAGAACTGGATTTATCAGAGAATCCCAACGCACTGACGCCTAGCCAAGCGAATGCCGATTTTTACCTTAATGGAGCCCAGGAACGCTTTGTACGGGTGGTAGAATCCCTAGGCGAGACCGGGGCAGAGGTTACCCGTATTGAGAACATGGGCTCCAGAATCTATGAGAACGCCTATTCCCCAGCCAGTTTTGATTTAGAATGGGAACAATCTTATCAGGAAACCATTAAAAACATTCGCGATATGAATGTGTTGGCAGAGGAGGCTGGTTTGAACTACCATATTGCTATGGGCCAGTTTATTGAGGCCTACACCATAACGCTTTTGGTAGATTATTTTGGTGAGGTACCTTATTCTGAAGCTATTGAAGCCCCGGAAATCCTTAACCCAGTCT
>CAKZLG010000227.1 GCA_937125035.1 uncultured Maribacter sp.
CTTTATGCTGTGTAAACGCCCGTGAACCATCAGAAGTTATAATTCAAAATAAAATCCACATGAAGCAGATCCACTTTGTTCAAAAGAAAGTTCGGGTTATTGGGAAATGCTCCGTTGGCTATCTTTGAAGTGATTAAAAGCTCTGGTTGAACATGTTTCCAATTTTTGAAATTGAAAAACAGGTCTACATTGATATGCGTGTAATCTGGCTGGGCGTACTTATTCAATTCCGCATTGGTGACACTGGGCTTCCAATGCCTGCCCAAACTAAGTATAGAGGTCATGGTGAACCGTTCTTTCTTTATGGGTAGATCGGCCGACCTATAATAAAAAACCAAGGCATGATTATCCGCAGAACCTTCACTCCGTTCCCGTTTTTGGAAACTAAAAAGGTCCTCACGACCCCATTCCCTAGGCGACAAAAATTGACCATGGGGCAAAATATGGTTGTACGCCAAAGAGACGGTGGAGCGCTGCCATTTGTAAGCCAGTCTTATGCCTAGAATATCCGCTGAATTTTGATTAAAATAACGTTGTGCTTCACTATCGCTTCCGCCATTGCCCAACTTATTTTGGTGCAACCACTCCAGCTGCACTCCTATATTTTCGGAGAGGGCATACGTTGGTTTCATGTAGAATGAATTTGAGATGTTGTCCACATAATGGTTCCAAATTCCGAGGTTCAGCTTTTCCGAGAATTTGATATTGGCATTCAAAAGCACAATGAAATCTGAATGTGTGTTGCCAAAATATTCACCTTCCCCGCCAGTGATCGTTCTACCTACGGGATAGGTGCCAATACTTTCCCCAATCCCAAAAAATTCACCCGTGCTCCGCGGTGCTATTTGGTTCAGCACCCCAATTTGAAACGTATTTGATTGTTTTGGTTTCATGGTATACCATAGCCCTTGCACCAAGGTGGGAATCATACGGCCATCTTGCGGGTTGATCAAAGGGGAATTGATCTTCATTCTTCCCAAGGTAATTTCGTGATTTGGAAGTTTGAATTTCAGGTAGAGCTCGCCCAACAAAAAAATGGCGTCGTTTTCCAAATCGAGCCTATCAAATAGACCCTCTTCGTACCGGCTGAGCCGTCCGGTTGTGGCATCGGCAATCGTCAGGTCTTGAATACCAAAATTGGTGCTATTGTAAAGTGTGGCTCCTAGTGCCAGCTTGCCCTGGAATGTGTATTGATAATTCAGCTTACCGCCTGAAGCCAACGCTGTGAAATCCTTTAGACCACCATTGTTTACGGTATTCATATAATAGGTTCGCCATTGACCCGATAGTTCACCTCCATTTTTAGCAGTACTCACCCCTTGGGTAAAGGCAAAATAGGGCACCAGTACTAAAAGGGAGAAATAACTTCGCATGCCGCTTATTTGGTTTTGGTGATGTTGTATTGTTCGCGGTAGTATTCCATTATGGGAGGAAATGGTCCGTATTTATGTTGTTCGGCGGAAAAATCATCCGCCCAAGGTCCGTAGGGGGTAGAAACCGGTTTTGATTTTTTATCGGGATAATCATTTTCCGTTCCTTCTTTTGACGGGCGCTCAAAACTATTGATGTAGCCCGCCACATGATAGGCTTCTTCATCGGTCAATTTTGGGTTGTCCCAAGTAGCTTCACCAAAGGGCATATTGCTTTTTATGAACTGCGCGGCGGTAAGAACGCGATGCATGCCCGCACCCTCATTAAAACTATTATTTCCCCATAAAGGGGGATACTGGTATCCTTTTGAAGCATCGTCCAAAAGCACCCCTTGCCCATCCTGCATATGGCAAGGAACGCACTCTTTAGTGTATATTCTTTTTCCCTTTTCCAAATTGACCGCTACCTCCGGAATCTGGATTTTCGGATATCCCTTAAACTCTTTTTTTCGTGTATCGGGCAAGCCTTCGCCAAGCCAATCCATGTAGGCAACAATGGCTTTCATGGTATCGGAATCCGGATCAAGTGCTTTGCCGTTCATACTTCGCTGCATACAGCCATTGATACGGTCTTGGATGGTGCCCAATTTATTGGCCCTGCCACCAAATTGCGGATATCTGTCCACCACGCCCACCCAAGAGGCTGCCCCTGCCTGCGATCCCGCTTTTAAATGGCAATTGGCACACGCCAGAGTATTGCCTGTAAAACGCTGTGTTACCTCTTCTGCATTTGGGCCCATGTACTTTGGGGTTTCGGCGATGAGAAAATACCCCCGCCGTACTTGGGGCGTCATCTTGGCCAATTCATAAAGAACATTCTTGGGTTGCCAAGGTTCGGTCTGCGGTGGTTCACTTTCCGGAATCCATACGGTTTCAGTAGATGGTTCATAGGTGAATACACCAACAAAAAAAGTGATTATTAGCGTAAACATGGCTGTGAACATCCATAAAAGCCTGCGAATGAGTACCTGCAGCTCCTCCATGATCAATGCTGTGCCGTTTCAACCTGTGTGTAGGGAAAAGAGAAAACCATTCTTCAAATGTAACCTTTACGCTTTAGCCATAAAGGAACTTAAGTTACAGAATTGCCCTCTAATAGGGTTTTTCTTTAAAGCTAATGTGCTTAACCGTTTCAAAAAGGATAAAAATATGCTAGCTTTACGTACCACACTATCAAGAATAAACTAAACATCATTATGCAAAAGCTCAGTACACTGCTCATTATCCTTATTACCACCAGCACCTTGAACGCCCAAGAATGGATCACCCCAGTCATTGAGGGTTATGGAAAAATAATCGATTTTAAAAATGTTGATGCCAGACCTGATGCTGCCCTGGACTATAAACTGGTTTTTGACATTACCGCTGAACGGGAAATGGAAGGCGTTAATATGGGACTTTGGAAAATTGCCAGGGTGATCAATATGTTGGAGGCTGCTGATGTACCAAAAGAAAAAATACATTTGGTGGCCGCTATTCATGGCGGTGCAACCTTTGCCACCTTGGGAGAAGCAAAATATCAAGAAAAATATGAAAAGCAAAACCCCAATGATGAGTTATTGAAACTGTTGAATGATTACGGAGTTGACATTTTGGTGTGCGCTCAAGCTACCGCCGCGCGGAATATTGCCGCTGAGGATTTAAATTCGAATACGAGATTGGGACTGTCCGCCATGATGGTCCTTGCCAATTATCAACTAAAAGGTTATGTACTAATGCCATGAAGAACCAAAGAAGAATGTTCATCCAGAAAACAGGAATGATTGGCGCTGCAGCCGCCTTTTCTCCCCATGTGCTCCTTTCCGCCACAAACCCCAAAAAAGAAAAACTGGGTGTGGCCTTGGTTGGCCTCGGATATTACAGTACCGATATCTTGGCCCCTGCCCTAAAGCTTACCAGCCATTGCGAGTTAAAGGGGATTGTGACCGGTAGTCCGGAAAAAATTCCGAAATGGCAGGCAAAATATGGCATCGAGGACAAGAATGTCTACAATTATGAAAATTACGAGGGCATAGCCAACAATCCGGACATTGATGTCATTTATATTGTACTGCCCCCTTCCATGCATGCCGAATATACCATTAGGGGCGCCAATACCGGGAAACACATTTGGTGTGAAAAACCCATGGCACCTTCCGTGGCGGATTGTGAGGCCATGATCAAGGCCTGCAGTGCCAACCAAGTGAAACTGGCCATAGGCTACCGTTGCCAGCACGACCCCAACATACAGGCCTATATGAAGGTGGGGCAGGAACGCCCCTTTGGTAAAGTACGAATGGTCACTTCTGCCGCAGGCTATTTTGATGGCAGAACCAACCATTGGAAACAGAACAAGGCCCTAGGCGGCGGGGTTATGGGCGATATGGGCGTCTACGCCTTACAGGGGGCCCGTTTGGCCACTGGGGAGGAACCCATTTCCGTTTTGGCCCAAGCCTCCACTACCCGGCCAGAAATTTACCACGAAGTGGAAGAGACCATGATGTTTCAACTGGAATTTCCAAGTGGTGCCAGGGCCGCTTGCCACACCAGTTTTGGCATCAACATGAACCACCTGCAAGTGAACTATGAAAAAGGATGGCTGAAAATGGAGCCCCATTCGGCCTATAGCGGCAACAACGGGAGCATGTCAGACGGCACCATCATCAATTTCCCCATTGAAAACCAGCAGGCAAAACAAATGGATGAAGATGCTTTGGCCATCATGAACAACACGCCCATGCTGGTTCCCGGGGAAGAAGGCCTACGCGATATTAAAGTGGTGGAGGCCATTTACAAATCTGCCCAGCAAAATTGCATGGTGAATTTGTAGCTGTGCCCGTTTTTTCCGATAGGAGGAAAAAACGCTTTTTATACGTTGGTACGCCTTAGTTTTTTTCTGTTGGTAAATTCTTTGATGCCTTATACATCTCCATGGCTTTTACATAGTTCATGGCGCCTTGCATGGTCATATCATAAATAAAGCCGTTGAGATCAGGGTGGTTACGTTCTACCCATGCCACCAGCGTATCGCGTTTTTTCGCCCATGCCTCACCGTTAAAACCTGGGCATTGCAACTCGTCAATTTGTGAGATTTTACCAGAAATGAATGAAAACGAATATCCACAGGTCATGGGATTGTTGTCCAGGAACGCATTTCGGTGAGAGCGCATGGCCAGGGTAGCCACTATTCTACCGTTTTGTTCCTTCAGCTCCATAATTTCATAAGAGGTGCCCAAAACGGAATCCCATTGAAAGACTTTGTAGAAAGAGGCAGCGTCATAAGGCATCACATAATCCCCTCCCGTAATCGTGATGCTATCGTTTATGAGCGTTCGGAGCATTGTAAAATTACCCGTATCCCTTGCTTCAATGTAATGGGCCACGGTTTCTTGAGGCGTGGGTTTGCGGTCTGTGCATCCAACCAAACATAGGGTAAGTATTGGCAAAATCAGCCAAATTTTCATTACTGTCGGTTTTTATTTTGTAGTAAATGTATAACCCTAAAATTGTTCTGAATGGCATCCTATTCTAATCCATATCCCTCAAAAAGCGGCCACTTCCCAACATACCCTCCATTTGTCTTAAAACCATTGGCGTTTTACGGTATGCAGCACTTTCCAAGACAAATGGATACCGCTAGAACCACCCTTCCTATTTTCACCATCCCAAGTTAGCAGAAAATATCAAACCTTATAATAGAAGCCCCGCTTATCCAAAAAGTAGGTAATGTACCACAAGGCAAATAGAATGGACAAAGAGATGAAAAGCAAAATCCAACTTAATGGTATGCCCATCCCTAGCATATAAGTGGAGCCTACTATCTTCTCAGCCATACGGAACAATAGTCTACCAAAGGTTTCCGCAATGAGATAGATGAGGATGGAATTTGTGCCCACTACCGAAAAAATACGTAACCAGCCTTGTTTATACCCTCTAATATCGATAACCCAGTAGAAAAAGACCAAAGTTAGAATAGCGATGCCTCCAGAGACCATTGTAAATGAAGATGTAGCTATGCGCTTAATGATCGGAGTTAGTCCAAAAAAATCCATGCCATACCCAATTGCCGTTGCCGTCATGCCCCAAATCAACAGTGTGGTGAGCATGTTTTTAGGATTTTTTCCGGATAAGAGCAACTTCCCGCAGATGACCCCCCAAATGGTATGGACGGCCGTAGGCAGAAAATTGATGAACACCCAATGCCCTTCATTGATCTTGCCCATGACCAAAAGGTCCACCCAGGCGCCAAAATTTGCAGGTCCCTTTTCGTATGGAGCAATGGGATCATAGGTCCTGTAAAGTAACTCCGTTAGGAGCAACAGTGCCAAGGAAAACAACCATTGAAAACGAGGTGATCGCTCCATGATGGCATAGGCCATCATTTTATGGTAAAGGCCAATTGAACCAGTACGTTCCAGAGCTCCCAAACGGGGCCTAGAGCGTAAATCCAGTGCAACCAAAGCCCAAAAACAAATAATTTGGCGCAGCGCTCCAACATATGCCAGTGTACGCTGTTCCGCTGGCCGTTGGCCAACCGCTTTTTAACGGAGAAAGGCATGGCAACGCCAACAATGAACATGAAAAAGGGCTGTATAAGATCCCAGAATCGTAGGCCATGCCACGGATGATGCTGTAGTTGCAGGGCCAAACCTTGAAAGAAAGTTCCTTCGCCCACTTTGGCAAAACTTTCATGAAAACCCGCAGCCTCGGCAATAAGCGAGAACATAATGAGGCCCCGGAAAACATCCAAAGAAAAAAGGCGCTTTGGGATGGCTATATTATTTGTAATCATTTT
>CAKZLG010000228.1 GCA_937125035.1 uncultured Maribacter sp.
AGGTCCAAAGACCAACTGCCTGTCCTAGAGACCGTCTCCGCCTTTAGAAAAAGCTCCTTTTCCCGTTGTTCTAAAGTTTTATCCTCAAGGATGAGAAATATACCGCCTACATCACCACTGTCCTTGCTCCAAGGATGAATGTGCCACTTGAGCCACTGGTTATGGCCTTCTGCACGCTCGTATTTTCTGCTAGGGGCATTGATGATGCTACCGTTCAATCCCCTTTGGATGTCTTGGAAAAGGGCTTTAGAGGCTGTGGGAAGAAGGGTTTTTATGTTTTGTTCGTTCAATGGTAGTTGGGCACGTCCAAACTGTTCTTTCCAAACATGGGAACAATCCAACACCATGGCGCTTTGATCCAATATGGCAATCGCAAAAGGGAAATCCCTGATAATAAAGTCTGTGGCCAAGGTCTTCAAACAATGTCGCTTTTCACTAAGATACGGTTTTACCGAAAAGTAAGAAAATAATTACAGAATAAGTTACATTATTCCTTTTCAGAGCTAGACAAGCGCCATCACTCACCATCTTGCACAGAGCACTATTTTTATGGGGGAGTTTTAATATCTTTAACGCCTAAATGGATGAGCATGGATAATGTATACAATGCCATAAGAAACGGCAATTTAGAAGGGGTGCGGCATTTCCTGGAAAAGAACGCCGGTATGATCAATGTGAAGGATGAACGGGGATCTACGCCCCTATTACTGGCCACGTATTACGGCCAGCGGGATATTGCCGCTTATCTATTGGACAAGGGTGCCAGTGTGGATGAAAAGGACGGGACCGGCAATACCGCCCTTATGGGGGTGTGCTTTAAAGGGTTTACACCCTTGGCCCAATTGCTATTACAGTATGGGGCCAATGCCAATCTGCGCAACTCCATGGGAGGTACGGCCTTGATATATGCGGCCACTTTCAACCACTTGGAAATTGCCAAACTGTTACTTGCCCATGGTGCGGATAAAACGGTAAAGGACGCTCGCGGCCAAACGGCCTTAGAACATGCTAAAATGCAAGGGTTCTCTCCCATGATTCATCTTTTGGAAAAACCGTAAACCACCTGTAAATGGCAAAGGAACTAAAGGTTGCCCTTGTGCAGACCGAATTGATCTGGGAAGACCCAGACAGAAATATGGAGCAATTGGAATCCCTAATCCAAGAGGTTCCATCTACCGTGGACTTGGTGGTACTGCCAGAGATGTTCACATCCGGGTTTACCATGACCCCGGAAACAATGCCCAAAGAACAGGGCCAACATGCCTTGCAATGGATGCTTTCCTTGGCGGCACAAAATAAGGTGGCGGTGACGGGCAGCGTTGTATTTTTCGACGAGGGCACCTATTATAACCGACTGTTTTTTGCGCGGCCCAATGGAACGTTTGAGCAGTACGACAAACGGCATACGTTCACCTTGGCAGGGGAACATCAAAAATATACCAAGGGCGGCCATAAATTGATCGTGGAGTATAGGGGTTTTAAGATATGCCCCTTGATCTGTTACGATTTGCGGTTCCCGGTATGGAGCCGCAATGTGGAAGATTATGATGTGTTGCTCTATGTGGCCAATTGGCCGGCACCCCGCATCAAGGCTTGGGACATTCTTCTGCAGGCCCGCGCAGTAGAGAATATGGCTTACACTATTGGGGTAAACCGTATTGGCACGGATCAAAATGGGCATGAATATGTGGGCCATTCTGCAGCCTATGATGCCTTGGGCAACACTTTGGTGCATTCCAAAAAGGCGGAACTCTTGTACGTTACCCTCGCCAAAGACCATCTGTTGGAGACCCGACAAAAACTGGGCTTTCTAAAGGACAGGGACCAATTCCACATGGAAACCTAAATCAATTCCTAAGGGGTATCCAATAAAGTAAAGGTTTCTATTTTTTCCCAATTGGCGCGCACTTCAATGGGATTGGGGTAGTATGAAACCCTTTCGGGCTGTTCTTTTTTCAAGAAACTCCCGGTATCCCATTGCCTATTTTCATTGGTATCAAAAATGACACGCACAAGGTAATTGGCGGGGGGAATGTTCTTGAATTCGAATACTTGGGGCTCTGTGGCATAGATTTCCCGCTGTGTTTCGCCCTTTTCATTGGTAAGCTGCACAATGAGGGGGTAACGTACACTATCACCACTTAAATTGATGCTGAGGTTGCCATAATCAGATAGTTTCTTGGTGTTGAAGGTATACATGGTACTGTCAACGGTGGCCCCGAAAAAATCTTCTATCGCTCCGGGTAAAAGGGCAACGGCATATTTGGTGTCCGGGAGGCGTTCAAAATCCAGGTCAACCCTGTTGTTCGTGGTATCCAGCACCGCACGGTAGTCCAAGCTAAGGGAGTCTTGGTACACGACGTTGATTTTAGAGGTATCCATTTTAACAAGGGGCGTATTGGCCCGTATTTGCAACGGGGTGCCATACTCTAAGTTGCCTCTCTGGTTTGGCGTGAGCACCAAGGAATCCAGTCCTACTTTTCTGTTTTTTACCGTAAAGGTATCAATGACCTTGAGCTGTTCGTTTTTTACGGTAAATACGATGGAGTCCATTTCAAAAGGGGTGAACCAATAATTCAGGGTGTCCTTTTCGTATTCTTTGGTGACCAAGGTCTTAACGGTATCTGGCAACACGGTCAAGGGTTGGATCTCAATGTTCTTGCCATCGCCATAATAACCAAAACTTATCCGGTTTTGGGAGACCATGCTGGGCACGGCCACGCCATAGTCCGGTATTTCCCGAAAGAGGTTCATTAAATAAATGGAATCCGTAGGCAGGCTTATGGTGTCTTGCACAAAGGCGATCTTATCTGTTTTTTGATCAAAAAGGTTGTCCTTAGCGGCATCTTTAAGGCCTATGAGTGCATAGTTGCCCTCTTTTAGGTTTTTTAATCTGAAGATAATGGCACTGTCCAAGGTATTGGTCAGATAGTCCGGGGGTCTCTTGTATACCGTAGAATCCGTATAGCTGCTATCTATCTTGTAGAGCATAATGCTCACAAAATTGTCCGGTTGCTTATTGTAGGCGTCCTTTACCGCTCCTGCCAGTTCAAGGGAGTCCAGATAAGGGCCCGTAGAGAATACGTAGGTAAAGAAGGAAAGGGGATTTTCTTCATTGTTGTCCACAATACTTTGCCCAAAATTAAAAGTGTAGGTCGTATTTTCCAGGAGGGTGTCCTTGATCAATATCTCAATGAATTTGCTGGCGCCTCCTTGTGGTGTTAGTTGTGGCCTGTATTTCAGGGGAGGTGATACGATGAGCTGTTCCTGCACTTCCTTGAGTTTTACAAGTTCATCAAAGTACAGTCTAATTTTGTTCGTGCGGAGGTTGGTGCTTTCATTAGGGGGATCGGCCCGCACCAATCTTGGGGGTATTTCATCCTTGGGCCCTCCTGTGGGAGCGCCGCGCCGCGCACATTGGTAAGAAGCCAAGGCCATGAGAACAAGGAACAAAAGCGCCAAAATCTTTCTAATCATCCCAAAGAAATATAGCACAAAGAAACAACATATTTTATTGATGGAGGGCCTTAGGGGACAACGGCCATGCTGGCAATATAGATGGTGATACCCTTGCTCTTGCTAAGGGCTTGCGCACATATTTCCATAGTGGCTCCCGTGGTAATCACATCATCCACCAAAAGAATGTTCTTTCCTTCCAATATCTCGGGGTCTGTGAGTTCGTAGAGTGATCGGTCTTCAAACCATCTGCCCAATCTGTTCTTTTTGGTCTGTGTTCTGGTATTTGCCGTTTTTATCAGCACATTCTCAAGACAGTTGCATTCCAGATGTTGGGCCAGGCCCTTGGCAAAGGCACTGACTTGGTTATAACCGCGCTTTCGCAATTTTCTTGGGTGCAGGGGTACGGGCACCACGTGGTCTATACGGTTTTTCAAATGATTGTTCTCCGCAAGTAGGCTGCCGTACCATGTGCCCAAGAAAGCGCCAATTTGCTCCTGTTTCTTGTATTTGAGATGATGAATGAGGTTTTTAACGATTCCCACGTCACTATAAAACAGGAAGGAAGCGGCTTTTTGAACCTTAATTCTCCCATAAAATATACGATCTACACTGTTTTCTTCTTTAAAATCGTACTCGGTGAGTGGTATTTCATGTCGACAAACGGTACAGAGCAGCTGCTCTCCTCTAGTTAATCGAGCATTACATCCAAAACATGCCAATGGCAATAGGACGGTGTTTATGTCGTTTAGTATATTTGATAGCTTTGTTAGCACAAATCTTTTACCTAGTATAACCTACTTAAAGGCCATTTTCATTGATGGAGAGTCAAGATACTAAATTCAATTATAAAATCATCCTTGCGGCATTGGTAGCTGTCATCCTGGCCATACTCATTGCTTTTTATTACAGTTATGCCCAGTCCAAGACGCAAATTGATTTTTTGGAACAGGAAAAGGCCATTTTGGTCAAGGACCTTACCATTATGAAGGCCGATGTGGACCGCCTCTCCGCTTTGAACGAGGTGAATGAGATAGAATTGCAGGATTCCAAGTTCAAAGTACAGCAATTATTGGATTCTGTTGGTAAATTGAACTTCACGGTAGAGCGGTTGCGGGAATTCAAGACAGAGCTCAGTCGCTTGGAGGCCAAGAACGATAGTTTAAAGCTCAAGAACAATTTTCTGCGGTACAACAACATGTTGTTGACCAATAAATACGAAGACACCAGACAGCAGTTAGAGGAACTACAGGCCAGTAGCAATTCCCTGGCACAGGCAGAGGCCCTGCAGAGAAGAACATTGATGGAACTCAATGAGAGTTTGAAGACCAAAGTATACTTGGACCTGCAAAACCCTGAGGCCAGTGCCTTTCGGCTGCGTGGTGGTAGGCCCATTAAGACCAACAAAGCCTCTACCATAGAAAAATTAAGGGGCTGTGTCACCATCATGGCCAATCCAGAGGAGGCCAATAAGGAAAAGGTGGTTTATTTTCAATTTTTGGACCCCAACAAACAGGTCATAGAGGACAATGCCAATACCATTACCGTAAATGGCAATGTGTACAGTAAGCGGGTGGAAGTTCTTTTTTCCGGGAGTGATACCCCTATCTGTGATTTCATTACCATCCCGGAAGGTTCTTTGGATGAGGGAACGTACACGCTCAACGTTTTTGAGGACGAACGACTACTGTCCTCGGCAGAATTTCAATTGAAATAAATACGGATATTTTTGCTTAAAATTCTATTTTTGCCGCATGGCGAATCAAGAAGACGATTTTAAGAAAGTAATATCACACGCTAAGGAATACGGCTATGTATTCCAATCCAGCGAAATCTATGATGGTTTAAGTGCCGTTTACGATTACGGACAAAACGGGGCCGAGCTCAAGAAGAACATCAGGGAGTATTGGTGGAAGGCCATGGTGCAGCTCAATGATAATATTGTGGGCTTGGATGCCGCCATTTTCATGCATCCCACCACCTGGAAGGCCTCTGGCCATACAGACGCTTTCAACGACCCTTTGATAGACAATAAGGACTCCAAAAAGAGATATAGGGCAGATGTGCTCGTAGAGGACTATGTGGGTAAATTGGATGCCAAGATAGAAAAGGAAGTGGTCAAGGCAAAAAAGCGTTTTGGTGAGAAGTTCAACAAGCAAGAGTTCATGACCACCAATGCAAAGGTCCTGGAGTACCAAGAGCGCGGAAAGGCCATTTTAAAACGCTTGGGGCAATCGTTGGGCAAAGAAAATCTGGCAGATGTCAAAGCGCTTATTGAAGAGTTGGAGATTGCGTGCCCCATGTCCGGTTCCAGAAATTGGACAGACGTAAAGCAGTTCAACCTTATGTTCGGTACCAAGTTGGGAGCCAGTGCGGAAAACTCTACAGATCTCTTTCTAAGACCGGAAACAGCACAGGGCATTTTTGTGAACTTCCTCAATGTACAGAAATCCGGGCGCATGAAGATTCCCTTTGGCATAGCGCAGACCGGAAAGGCATTTAGGAATGAAATCGTGGCAAGGCAGTTCATTTTTAGGATGCGGGAATTTGAACAGATGGAAATGCAGTTCTTCATACAGCCCGGCACCCAAATGGAGTGGTATGAGATTTGGAAGGAAAGACGCATGAAATGGCATCTTTCCCTAGGAATGGGTGCTGAGAACTATCGTTTCCACGATCATGAAAAATTGGCGCACTACGCTGATGCCGCTGCGGATATAGAATTCCGTTTCCCCTTCGGATTCAAGGAATTGGAAGGCATTCACTCCAGAACGGATTTTGATCTGGGCAATCATGAAAAGTACTCGGGCAAGAAATTACAGTATTTTGATCATGAGACCAATAAGAATTATGTGCCGTATGTCTTGGAAACCTCCATTGGCTTGGACCGCATGTTTTTGGCGGTTTTTTCCAACGCGCTCCAAGAGGAGACTCTGGAAAATGGTACCACCCGGACCGTTTTGAAATTACCGGCCGTTCTGGCACCCAATAAGGTGGCCATCTTGCCCTTGGTCAAAAAGGACGGACTTCCGGAATTGGCCCAAAAACTGGTGGATGACCTCAAATGGGACTTTAACGTAACCTATGATGAAAAAGATGCGGTGGGCAGACGCTATCGCAGACAGGATGCCAATGGCACGCCATTTTGCGTTACCGTGGACCACCAATCGTTGGAAGACGGCACGGTGACCCTGCGCCATAGGGACACCATGGCGCAAGAACGTATGGACATGAGCGCGGTGGCGGATGCCGTTGCAAAGGAAGTGGACATGCGGGAGTGGCTGAAACGGATCTAAGCAGCCTTCCATATTCTATAACAACCCACTACATTTAGAAAGGACGATCCTTGCGTTGGGAAGGATAGCGGTCCAGGCTTTCGTGAATAACCTATATTCCCTAGAGAGAAGGCTATTTCCATAAGCAAAATCGATATAAATAATATTGGCTTATAATTAAACTTGATAGCTACATAATGCAATTGAATGTAATCCTCCGTAATTTTAGGCGATATAAGTTTAATTTTAAACGGTAAACCTAAACTGAAGACAAATGGATAATAACAAAAACGCTAATGGAGAGCATGCCAATGTGTGGCAAGCGAATGATTCCAGCGCAAAATGCCCCTTTTTGAGCGGGGAAATGAACCAAGCCGCGGGTGGCGGCACCAGCAACAGGGATTGGTGGCCCAATGCTTTGAATGTGAATATCTTAAGACAGCATTCCAGCTTGGCGGACCCCATGGACGCTGATTTTGACTACGCAGAAGAATTTAAGAGTTTGGATCTGGCGGCCGTTAAAAAAGACCTGACCGATCTTATGACGGATAGCCAAGAATGGTGGCCTGCTGATTATGGGCACTATGGCCCCTTCTTCATTCGTATGGCATGGCATGCCGCTGGGACCTATAGAATTTCAGATGGCCGTGGTGGCGGAGGAACAGGATCACAACGTTTTGCCCCGTTGAACAGTTGGCCGGATAATGCCAATCTGGACAAGGCCCGTTTGTTATTATGGCCCGTAAAGCAAAAATATGGGAAGAAAATATCCTGGGCAGACCTTTTGATCTTGGCCGGTAACGTGGCCCACGAGTCCATGGGGCTACCCATGTATGGTTTTGCAGGTGGCCGGGAAGATATCTGGCAACCTGAGGAGGACATCTATTGGGGCTCTGAAACAGAGTGGTTGGGCAACAAGGCCAGATACAATGAAGATGGTGAACTGGAAAAGCAAATGGGCGCTGCCCACATGGGGCTGATCTATGTGAATCCTGAAGGGCACAATAGCAATCCCGATCCAGTGGAAGCAGCGGAGTACATCCGTGAAACATTTGGTAGAATGGCCATGAACGACTATGAGACCGTGGCGTTGATCGCCGGCGGACATACATTTGGAAAAACACATGGCGCTGCCAGTGATGCGGATTATTTGGAAGCCGAACCCGCAGGTGCCGGTATAGAAATGCAGGGCCTAGGGTGGAAGAATAATTTTGGTACCGGATCTGGCTCGGATACCATTACCAGTGGTTTGGAAGGCGCATGGACGGATACGCCCATTAAATGGAGCCATAAATACCTAGAGAACCTTTTTGGGTATGAGTGGGAACTGACAAAGAGTCCCGCAGGGGCTTGGCAGTACCAACCCAAGGATGGTGCTGGTGCAGGTACCGTGCCCGATGCGCACGATCCGGAAAAAAAACACGCTCCTTTTATGTTGGTCACTGACCTTTCCTTACGTATGGATCCGGCCTATGAAAAAATATCAAGACGTTTCTTGGAGAACCCCGAGGAGTTCAAGGAAGCCTATCAAAAAGCGTGGTTTAAATTAACACACCGAGATATGGGGCCAGTTTCCCGCTATTTGGGTCCGGAAGTGCCCAATGAAGACCTGATCTGGCAAGATCCGGTTCCTGCTGCTGACCATGAATTGATCAATGATGGGGATATTGCAGGATTAAAGGCCAACATCTTGGCTTCCGGCCTTTCCATAGCTGAGTTGGTATCCACCGCTTGGGCATCTGCTTCCACGTACAGGGATTCTGATAAGCGTGGAGGAGCCAACGGGGCTCGGGTACGCTTGGCGCCCCAAAATGGTTGGGAAGCCAACAATCCGGAACAGCTCAAAAATGTATTGGATACCTTGGGCCGCATTCAGGATGAATTTAACAGTGGGCAGTCTAATGGCAAAAAAGTCTCCATAGCGGATCTCATTGTATTGGGCGGATGCGCGGCTGTGGAAAAAGGAGCCAAGAATGCAGGTCATGACATCAATGTTCCCTTTGCGCCCGGCCGTACAGATGCAAGTGCTGAGCAGACAGATGCTGAAGCATTTGAAGTGTTGGAGCCACAGGCAGACGGTTTTAGAAACTTTAAAAAGGCAAATATCAGGGTGAAATCCGAGGAGCTTTTGGTGGATAAAGCACAATTGATGACCCTTACGGCTCCTGAGTTGACCGTTTTGGTAGGAGGTATGCGCGTATTGGGTGCCAACTATAATGGCTCTGACCATGGGGCATTCACCGATAGAAAGGGCAGTCTTACCAACGATTTCTTTGTGAACCTTTTGGATATGGGCATTACTTGGAAAAGCGTGTCTGAAGATGAGGAAGTGTTTGAGGGGCGCGACCGTAAAACGGGCGACTTTAAATGGACCGGCACAAGGGTAGATCTTATCTTTGGCTCCAATAGTGAGCTTAGAGCCTTGGCGGAAGTATATGCCTGCTCAGATGCACAGGAAAAGTTCGTGAAGGATTTTGTGGCCGCTTGGAACAAGGTCATGAACTTGGATCGCTTTGACCTGAAATAATAGACCTGGTCTTATCTTTTTATATGGAAACAGCGCCAAACGGCGCTGTTTTTTTTGGTCCTAAAAACCACCTATTCCACTAATAGACTCATGGCAAAACCCCCTCCGGGGGCCAATTGAACGGTCTGGCTATCTCCCTTTTTTATAATGAACCGTTCTATGGAAATAGCTTCAGGGTTTTCTTTGTAATGGGCGTCAGGGGCATCCTTGTAGAGCACGGCCCTGTACGTTTTATCGGCTTCCAAAAAATCAAAGTCGAGGCGTATTTCGCGGGGATTTTCGTCTGTAATGCTACCAACGAACCAATTCCCTGTATCCCGTTCCTTACGGGCAATGGTCACAAAATCGCCCACGGCACCGTCCAGGACCTTGGTTTGTTCCCAATCCACGCCCACATCCCTAATAAATTGAAGTGCGGGATGGCCCTCATAATTTTCCGGTAGGTCCGCTGCCATTTGTACCGGCCCGTAAATGACCACATAGAGGGCCAACTGTTGGGCCAAAGTGGTATTGATCTGGTTATTGGGTTTGGAGGGCAGGTCCATTTCAAAGACACCAGGTGTAAAATCAATGGGGCCGGACAGCATACGGGTGAAGGCCACAATGGGCAGATGCTCCGGGGGGTTGCCCCCATCTGTGGCCCAAGCGTTGAATTCTTGGCCCCTTAGCCCCTCCCTGGAAATGATATTGGGATAGGTGCGTCGCAGTCCCGTGGCTTTTATGGGTTCATGTGCATTAACCGCCACTTGGTATTTAGCGGCGGTCTCCACCGCCTTGCGATAGTGGTTTACCATCCACTGGCCATGGTGGTATTCGCCCTTGGGGATGATCGGCCCTACATAGCCGGACTTTACACTGTGCATGCCGTACTTTTGCATCAAGGCGTAGGCGGCCTCCATCTGTTGCTCGTAGGTGCGTGGGGCCGCACTGGTTTCATGGTGCATAATAATCTCTACCCCTTTTTCCTTGGCATATCGGTTTACTTCCTCCAGATCATAATCAGCATAGGGCGTTACAAAATCAAAGACCCCTTCGC
Source organism: uncultured Maribacter sp. (assembly GCA_937125035.1). GTDB lineage: Bacteria > Bacteroidota > Bacteroidia > Flavobacteriales > Flavobacteriaceae > Maribacter. Next base: position 10,295 of record CAKZLG010000228.1, read on the forward strand.
GGTCCTCAAACCCAATCCAATGGTCCCAGCCGGTGTTCCAACCTTCCACCAAGACCCCTCCAAATCCATTCTCGGCTGCAAAATCAATGTACTTTTTGGTGTTCTCTGTAGTGGCGCCGTGTACTGAACTGGTCTGTTCCTTGCCCAAGGTGGCAAAGGTGTTCATGTCTTGGGTGCCCTCTAGGTCCCAAGTGCTGAGGCCTAGGTGCATCTCCCACCAAATGCCAACATATTTCATGGGGGTGAACCAAGAAACATCACCTAAAACGTTGGGCTCATTAAGGTTTTCAACAAGCCGGCTCTCAATAAGGTCCCCGGCCCTTTCCGCTATTTGTAGGGTGCGCCAAGGGGTTTTCGCCGGAAGGCTTTTCTTTACCTTATGGCCCAAGCGGTCTGAGCCCACTAGTTCACTGGTAAGGGTGAGGTTTTCATTGTCCACTTTCAATGTCATACCCGCATAATCCGTGAGGTTCGCTTCGTGCAGTACCAAATGCAGACCGTTGTCCGTGCGCAGCGTAACCGGAGTGTTCACGGCGTTTTCCGGGATATACGTAGTGGCAAGATCGGGATGGTTTTGCTTGGAGCGTGCGTCTATTTCCGAGACCTTGGAGGTGTTGTATAAGTGCTCATAAAGGTCCCAATCCCCAGGAATCCACCAGGTGGTATGGTCACCGGTCAATTGAAACGCCGTATGTTCATCCATTATGGTAATGCTATCACGGTCTTGCTGTTCCAAAAACTCATAACGGAAGGCTACTCCATCGTCGTAGGCCTTAAAATGAATGTTCATCTTGCGGCCAGGTGCTTTTGTTTCCTCTAAGGAGACCACCATTTCATTAAAGTGGTTGCGGACTTCCCGCTGTTCGCCCCAGGGCATTTCCCAAGTTTCATCCACTTGGCTAGTGCGGATGTTGGAAACGGCCAGGCCCTGCTGTAATGGGGGTTGGTCCTTGAAACTGAATCCCATGGTGGAGGTATCAATCACCATATTCTCTCCATGCCGTACCCTATAACTTGGAGTGGCATTTTCAGTAAGAATAAACTGAATCTCATTTTGGCCATTGGGGGAAAGCAAGATGGTCTTAGAGGATTCTTCTTTGCAGGAAGCCAAAAATATTGTAAGGGCCATGGTGCCCCAGCCTACTATTTTTCTCATCGGTCTGTTTTTTATGCCGTCGGTCTATCGGGTACGTGTTTTCGTGATGGCAAGATGCTTCCAAATCCATAAAGGGATGGAAAAAAATTTAAGGCTCAGGCCCTTACGTACGCAATCTGCACCTTAAAAATACGCAATCCCCAGGGTTCTGTCAAACGACGGGCACCATCGGTTTTATAGGTTATAGATAAGTTGAAGGCCCGCGTAGTAGTTCCTGTCATTGCCCGGATAGAAATATCTGGGGGCCGCACCTCCAAAACCAACGGCATTGATCAATACGGATTGGGCATATTTGCGATCAAAGATATTGTTCAACCCCACATTGAGATCTAAGCTGAATTTTTCGGTCAGGGGCAAGGCGTATCGTACCTGTGCATTGAATAAATGGAACGCTTCGCTTTGTAGACTATTGGCATCGGTCAAGGGAATTTCATCCACAAATTGGTGGGTCAACAAAAATTGAAGGCCCTTGTCATGGCTCAAGGTAAGGCCGGCGTTGAGCCTGTTTTTGGGTACGCCCGTAAGGGGATTTCCAGAATAGTCGTTGCCGCGGTCCAAAAATTCCACGAAGCTATGGTCATTCAGCGTATAGCTGAAATGGGGGGCCAACATCAGGTTGGGCCCTATGGAAAAATTATATGAAACATCCAGCTCCAGTCCCTGGTGCCGTGTTTGCCCCGCGTTCTTGCCAATGAACTCGTCCTCGCCCACACGTTGTGCCACCAATAGGTTTTTAATGTCCATGCGGTAGATGGCCCCACGAAGTCTCAATCTATTATTGAACCATGAAAACTGGCCACCCAGCTCGTAATTGGTGCCCGTTTCTTGGGCAATATCTGGGTTGATCACCCCATCTGGGGTAAGGGTCTCCTCTAGACTGGGGTTGGAAAAGCCCCTGCCCACATTGGCGTACAATTGTCCCTTGGGCAATTGGTATTGAAGGCTTAAATTGGGCAATAGCAAGCCGTTGAACCTTCGTTCTGCCGATCTATTTGTGGCATCGGAATTAAAAAGGTCCCTGAAATCCCACCGGGTGCTGTTAAAATTGAGTCCGCCTTGGGCCGTGAGGCGTTCTGTTATAGGGAGGCTAAGGGTGGCAAAGAGGTTCAATTGATCACGGAACTCCTTGTTTCGGCTCAGTTCATTCCCCTGAAGACTGCCTTGCCCGTTGTTCTGTCGGTACAGGTTTTCATACGTGCCCCAGTTGTATTCATCCTTGTAGAGTTCTGTGCCTACGGTATAGTTCATTTTGCCCCATTCCCCTTCAATAAGGCTCCGCAGGCCAAAGCCGTTGGTGAACTCATCCAAAATATTGAAGGGCCGCGGTTCATAATGGTCCAAATAGGTATAGAACACACTCGTCTTATGGGTTACATTGGGCAAAAAACGATGGGTATAGGTAAGACCGGCCAAGGTATATTTATTGGCTTCAAAGCCTTGGGCGGCCAACCAATTGCCGGCCGCTCTTGTGGGATCTTCCTCAAAATCAGTTTGGTTGATGGAACTCGCAATCTGTGCCGTATAGTCAATATGGTTGAACAGGACATCCAGTTTGTCCCTATTCCCCAACCGTAAGGATGAGGTCAGCAACAAACCGTCACGCTCAAAACGGTTGTTCTGCCTAAAACCATTGGTCTGTAAGTGGTTGTAGCTCACATTAAGGTTCATGTTCTCCTCGGAGTGTCTTATGGAAAGGTTGTTTTTAAAAAGGTCGTAAGAACCTGTGGTAATGGTATTGGACACTTGCGTACGGCCTACCTCCGGAGCTTTGGTGTTCAAGATGATGGCCCCGCCCAGGTTGCTGCCAAACGTAGTGGCCTTAGGGCCTTTGATGACCTCAATGGCCCCTAGGTTCTGTAGGTCATACGCCTCCAGTTCAGAGGTTCCCGTACCGTTGGTAATGGGAATGTTGTTGAAATACATGCGCAGCTTGTTGGTTCCAAAAGGGGTTCTGGCCCCCACGCCCCTAATGGTGATACGGTTGGTGTTCAAGGCCCCGGAGAGCATGTAAACTCCGGAAATTTGGTTGATGGTGGCCGCTACGTCCAAGGGGCCAAAGCGTTCCATTTCCAATTTTTCCAATGTTTGTGAGGCGGTTATGCCGTTGGCTTTTTTTTGGATACCCTGTTCTATGACCACCACCTCTTTCAGGGCGGTCACGGAATCCTTCACTTTGTTTTGCGCATGGGTGTGCATTGCGAAAAAAGCACATATAACGATACAAATACTTTGCTTCATGATCTGGGGATTGGGGTGCAAAAATACGCACTAAAACCGATATCCCAAGGAAACCCCACCCCTGCCCACAAAGTCGGGCCAGTCCGTGCCAATGAGGTTTCTGCCCACCCCGGTATAGAGTTCCGCAACGAAGCCCCTTTTGGTCACAAACTTGCCACCAATGGAGATGCCGAAGGCCACAGCAGTATAATTGTCTTCAACATAAGTGCCATCATCTGGGAAACTATCAAAAATATAATCGTCCGTGGTCCCGGAATTCAACATGCCAAAACCCTCCACAAAGAAGCCCTTGGCATAGCCTTTGGAGAAAAACTGTCTATAGTATGGGGTGAGGGAAAAGGTACGGTAACCGTCAAGGATATCGTCTTCCCCAAGGCCCAGCAAAAGGCCCACCCCAACCGAGGATTCCTCATTGAGCAGGTATTCGTAGGCACCATCCAGGTAAGCGGCCACAATGAGGTTGGTGGCATTGAGCTTCAGTTCATGTTTGGGCATTATGCCGTTGGCATCCATATCTTGTGCTAAGAGGTTGGCGGAAAGCAGAAGGGAAAGGGATAGTAGTAGCGTTCTCATGGGCATGTGCCAAAAGGTTTGGTGACCATTTTGGTAGTCCTAAGGTAATTTATTCTGAAAGACAAATAAGGAGTTTTTGGGGAAGAGGCCTTATTTTTAACAAAATCATAAACATGAAAATTGTTTCTTACAACGTAAATGGCATCCGGGCGGCCATTAACAAGGGCTTTTTGGATTGGCTGCAAGCGGTGGGCCCTGATGTGGTCTGTTTGCAGGAAATAAAGGCCATGGAATCCCAACTGGAACTTTCCCTTTTCCGTGCGGCCGGTTATCCATATACCTATTGGTTCAGTGCAGAGAAAAAAGGTTACAGTGGAGTGGCCCTTTTATGCAAGAAGAAGCCAGATGAGGTCATTTACGGAACGGGACTTGCGTATATGGATCAGGAGGGCCGAAACCTAAGGGCAGATTTTGGGGATTTATCCGTAATGAGCATGTACCTGCCCTCGGGAACCAACATCCAACGCCTTAACCTGAAGCTCACCTATATGGCCGATCTTCAACGCTATGTGGATGCCCTGCGAAAGACCCATCCAAATCTGGTCATCTTGGGGGATTACAACATCTGCCATCAGGCTAAGGATATCCATGACCCTGTCCGAAACCAGCATGTCTCCGGTTTTTTACCGGTAGAGCGGCAGTGGATGGGCAATTTCATACAAAGTGGCTTTATTGATAGCTTCAGGTACTTTAACCCAGACCCGGATCACTACACATGGTGGAGCTATAGGGCCAACGCTAGGGCCAACAATAAGGGTTGGCGCTTGGATTATGGCATGGTGAACGAAACACTGGCCCACCGGTTAAAGCGCTCCGTGATTTTGTCCGATGCCAAGCATAGCGATCATTGCCCTATATTATTGGAGATCGAGGATTGATATCCCTGTTGTTTTTGTAATTTTGAAATGTTAAGCTGACCGAGACCATGAATTATACCCAACTTCCGCACACCACTATTGAAGTCAGTAAGATTTGTCTGGGCACCATGACCTGGGGCAACCAAAACACGGAGGCGGAGGGCCACGAACAAATGGATTATGCCGTGGAGCAGGGCATTAATTTTTTTGATACCGCGGAGCTCTATCCCATTCCAGCGCACTCTGATAGGCATTCCGTGACCGAAAAGATCATTGGCACTTGGTTCAAAAAGAAGGGCAACCGGGACAAGATCATCTTAGCCAGCAAAATTGCGGGCAAGGCAGATTTTACCAAGTTCATACGCACCACGGGCTTTAAGAGGGAATCCATCATTACCGCAGTGGAGAACAGTCTTCAGCGCTTGCAGACAGATTATATGGACCTCTACCAATTGCATTGGCCTGAGCGTAACACGAACTATTTTGGGCAGCGCGGTTTTGACCATAACAAGATAGACCATTGGCAAGACAACATCCATCAAGTATTGGAGACCCTTAGGGACCTGGTGCGTGAGGGAAAGATCAGGCACGTGGGCCTTTCCAACGAAACGCCCTGGGGCACTATGCGGTTTTTGGAGGAAAGCAAGGTACATGCCACTTTGCCGCGCTGCATTACGGTGCAGAACCCCTACAGTTTGCTCAACAGGCTGTACGAGGTGGGCATGTCCGAAATTTCTATGCGGGAGCAGATCGGTCTTTTGGCCTATTCCCCATTGGGTTTTGGGGTCTTGAGCGGTAAATATTTGGGAGATAGACTGCCCAAAGGTTCCCGGCTAGACCTGTTTCCCAATTACAATCGCTATAGCAGTACCACGGCCATTAAGGCCACCCAGATGTATTA
>CAKZLG010000229.1 GCA_937125035.1 uncultured Maribacter sp.
TAATCTTGCAACGTAAGCCATAACTAAATTACTTCATTGGATTTCTTGGAAAATCGAACTTTTTTGCCATCCCTCATTTCAAATCCCACTCTGGTGGTCTCACCGGATTTCTCATCTATCAATGAAAGGTTGGAAATGTTCATGAAGGCCTCTTTCTTAGTGATGCCCCCCTGTGGGTTTTTGGCACTGGGTTTTTCGTGTTTAGAGACCATATTGACGCCTTCCACAATGGCCTTGTTGTCTTCAATGCTCACACGTAGCACCTTACCTTCCGCACCTTTGTGGTCTCCGGTTATCACCCTCACCGTATCTCCTGTTCTTATCTTTAGCTTTTTCATTTCTCTAATTCTATTAAAGCACCTCAGGGGCCAATGAAACAATCTTCATGAACTGCTTGTCCCTCAATTCCCTGGCAACGGGACCAAAGACACGTGTACCACGCATTTCGCCTGTTGGGTTCAAGAGGACGCAGGCATTATCATCAAAACGGATGTAGGAACCATCTGGTCTTCTCACTTCCTTTTTGGTACGCACCACTACAGCGGTTGATACAGCTCCTTTCTTGATGCTTCCATTGGGGGTGGCTTCCTTAACGGTAACCACGATCTTATCTCCTATGGACGCATACCTCCTTTTCGTACCTCCTAGCACACGGATGGTCAACACTTCCTTTGCCCCCGTATTATCCGCTACCTTTAATCTGGATTCTTGCTGTAACATATCTTATTTAGCTCTTTCTAGGATTTCTACTAATCTCCAACACTTGGTCTTGCTCATGGGGCGCGTTTCCATGATCTTTACGGTATCGCCAATATTGCAATCGTTCTTTTCGTCATGGGCCACATATTTCTTTGTTTTCAAAACGAACTTACCGTACATGGGGTGCTTTACTCTTTTGACCTCTGCGACCACGATGGACTTCTCCATTTTATCACTGGTGACCACCCCTATTCTTTCTTTTCTTAAGTTTCTTTTTTCCATAAAGCAGAACCAGTTATTGGTTTTCCCTATTAGTTAATTCAGTGGCCAATCTTGCAACCGTTCTCCTTGCTTTTCTTATTTGGAGAGGGTTCTCCAAAGGAGTTACAAAATGCGCCATTTTTAAATCCGAATGCTGTTTCTTGTACTCGGCAAGTTTCTCCGTAAGTTGTTCAACAGACAATTCCTTAATTTCTTGTTTTTTCATGGTTCCTTACGATTAATCCTCTACTGTATAATCCCGTGCAATGATGAACTTGGTTCTTACGGGCAACTTTTGGGCCGCCAAACGTAGGGCCTCCTTGGCCACTTCCAGGTTCACCCCGGCCACCTCAAACATGATTCTTCCTGGTTTTACGACCGCAACAAAATATTCCGGTGCACCCTTACCCTTACCCATACGTACCTCTAAGGGCTTTTTGGTGATCGGCTTGTCCGGAAACACCTTGATCCAAAGCTGACCTTCCCTTTTCATATATCTGGTAGCGGCAATACGCGCAGCTTCTATCTGACGTGATGTCAAAAAACAAGAGTCCATTGACTTGATACCGAACATACCATTGGACAACTGGTGCCCTCTGCCAGAATTGCCTTTCATACGGCCTTTCTGCATTTTTCGGAACTTTGTTCTTTTCGGTTGTAACATCTCTTACTTCTTTAAATAATTACTTTCTACGACGTGGTTTTCTTCCCTCTGGCTTTCCACCTTTTCCTCCGGTCTGGCCTTTCTGCATGCCCACTAATGGAGACAGCTCCCGTTTGCCATATACCTCACCTTTCATGATCCAAACCTTAATGCCCAACTTACCATAGGTTGTCTGGGCCTCGTGCAGGGCATAATCAATATCGGCCCTGAAGGTACTCAATGGGATCCTACCATCCTTGTAAGACTCGGACCTCGCCATTTCCGCACCGTTCAATCTTCCGGATATCTGTATCTTAATACCTTCTGCATTCATCCTCATGGCTGCTGCTATGGCCATTTTAATGGCCCTTCTGTAAGAAATCCTGCTTTCTATCTGGCGCGCAACACTAGCGGCCACCAAGTTGGCATCCAATTCTGGGCGCTTGATCTCATAGATGTTGATCTGTACCTCCTTATTGGTGATTTTTTTAAGCTCCTCCTTCAATTTGTCCACTTCCTGACCACCCTTACCAATGATAATACCCGGCCTGGCCGTGGTCACCGTTACGGTGATCAATTTCAGCGTACGCTCAATGATGACCCTTGAAACGCTGGCTTTGGAAAGCCTGGCATGGATGTATTTTCGTATTTTATCGTCTTCGGCCAGTTTATCGCCATAATCGTTTCCTCCGTACCAGTTGGATTCCCATCCCCTGATAATTCCTAGACGATTTCCTATCGGATTTGTTTTCTGTCCCATTCTAGCTTTCTGTATTATTGTTTGAACCCACCACCAAGGTTACATGATTGGATCTCTTTCTGATTCTGTGGGCACGCCCCTGCGGAGCTGGCCTTAACCTCTTTAGCATAGCGCCACCATCTACCCTGATCTCGGCTACGATAAGATCTGCATCCTCCATACTGGCCTCCTCGTTCTTTGCTTGCCAATTGGCCAGCGCACTCAACAACAGTTTTTCCAATTTCCTAGAGGCCTCCTTGGGCTCAAATCTTAGAATGGCCAACGCCTTTTCTACTTTTTGACCGCGGATCAAGTCTGCCACCAACCTCATTTTTCTGGGGGAAGTGGGACAATTGTTCAATTTAGCGAAAGCTACCTTTTGCTTTTCCTCCTTTATTCTTTCGGCCATTTGTTTTTTACGAACTCCCATAGCTTACTTTTTTCCTTTGTTTTTTGCACCCGCGTGGCCCCTAAAGGATCGTGTGGGTGAAAATTCGCCTAGTTTATGACCTACCATGTTCTCTGTTACGAACACCGGTACAAATTGTCTTCCGTTATGCACTGCTATGGTCAACCCAACAAAGTCAGGCGTGATCATGGAGGCTCGGGACCAAGTCTTGATGACCGATTTCTTGCCGGAAGAAACAGACTGCTGTATCTTCTTTTCTAAACTATAATGAACGTAAGGTCCTTTTTTTAGTGAACGTGCCATTTCTTTCTACTTTTTATTTCTTTCTACGTTCTATAATGTACTTGTTGGTGCTCTTGGTCCTTGATCGGGTTTTATACCCTTTGGCAGGTATACCGTTCCTTGATCTTGGATGTCCTCCAGAAGCCCTTCCTTCACCACCTCCCATGGGGTGGTCAACAGGGTTCATGGCCACTGGCCTGGTCCTTGGCCTTCTGCCCAACCATCTGCTTCTACCCGCTTTTCCTGAAACCAACAATTGATGGTCAGAGTTGGAAACGGCGCCTATGGTGGCCATACAGCCGGAAAGTATCAACCTAGTTTCGCCAGAGGGCATTTTAACCGTGACGAACTTACCATCCTTGGCCATTAACTGGGCAAATGTACCCGCGCTCCTTGCCATAACGGCACCTTGTCCTGGACGCAATTCCATACAGGAAATAATGGTTCCCAAAGGAATACCGGCCAATGGCATCGCATTCCCTATTTCCGGGGCCACATTCTCACCGGAGACCACTTGCTGGCCCACCTGCAACCCGTTCTGTGCAATTACGTACCGCTTTTCACCATCGGCATAGGCCAATAAGGCGATGAATGCGGTTCTGTTGGGATCGTACTGAATGGATTTCACCTCTGCGGCAACATCCCTCTTGTCACGTTTAAAATCAATGACACGATACCTTCTCTTATGACCCCCACCTTTCTGGCGGATGGTCATCTTTCCTTGACTGTTTCTACCTCCCGACTTTTTTAACGGAGCAAGCAAGCTTTTCTCCGGCTTATCAGTGGTAATGGCGTCAAACCCATTGACCACTCTAAAACGCTGTCCAGGAGTTACTGGTTTTAATTTTCTAACTGACATTCCTTGTCTTTATAGATTACTGTAAAAATCAATGACATCACCTTCAACCACATCAACAATGGCCTTCTTAGTGGCATTTGTCTTTCCATGCTGCACCCCGGTCTTGGTAAACCTGGATTTTCTGGTAGGCCCATAGTTCATGGTGCGCACTTTTTTAACAGTGACCCCGTAGGTGGCCTCTACCGCATCCTTGATCTCAATCTTGTTCGCTTTGGGATCCACGTAGAAACCATACCGGTTGTTCAACTCGCTCTGGGCGGTCATTTTCTCTGTAATGATAGGCTTTATCAACACGCTCATGGTTCTACTATTTGTTTAAATTGGTTTCGATTCCTTCCAGGGAGCCCTCGGTGAATACAATGTTCTTAGCATTCATTATTTTGTAAGTGCTTAATTCTGAGTTTGTTATAACATCAGAACCCTTGAAATTACGCGAAGACAAATATACGCCTTTATTTGTATCGCCCAACACTATCAAAGACTTTTTGCCTTCAATGCCAAGCGACTTCAAAATTGCGATGAAATCTTTGGTTTTGGGCGTATCAAAATCAAAGTTCTCCACGACCATGACGGACTGCTCATTGGCCTTGATCGTCAAGGCGGACTTACGCGCCAAGCGCTTGAGTCCTTTGTTCAACTTTTGGGTATAGTCTGTTGGTCTTGGACCAAATATTCTACCACCGCCCCTAAAGATCGGGGACTTGATGCTCCCTGCACGGGCCGTACCAGTTCCCTTTTGTTTCTTTATCTTTCTTGTACTCCCTGCAATTTCCCCACGTTCTTTTGCTTTGTGGGTCCCTTGCCTCTGGTGCGCCAAATACTGCTTTACATCCAAATAGACCGCATGCGTATTGGGCTCTATTGCGAACACGTTATCAGAAAGCTCGATCTTTCTTCCCGTGTCTTTTCCTTTAATATCTAAAACTGCTACCTTCATTACTTCTCAATAGTTACGTAAGCGTTCTTATGACCGGGTACACAACCCTTCACCACTAAAAGGTTTTTTTCTGGAACTATTTTCAACACCCTAAGGTTTTGCACCGTTACACGTTCACCACCCATTCTACCAGCCATTTTCATTCCTTTGAAAACCCTTGCAGGGTAAGACGCGGCTCCAATGGACCCCGGCGCCCTTAAACGGTTGTGCTGCCCGTGGGTAGACTGTCCAACACCGCCAAAACCGTGCCTTTTGACCACCCCTTGAAATCCCTTTCCTTTGGAAGTGCCTATGACATCCACAAACTCCCCTTCCACAAATACATCGACACCCAAAGTGTCGCCCAATTTGTATTCACCCTCAAAACCAGAGAACTCAACGACTTTTTTCATGGGAGAAGCGCCTGCTTTCTTAAAATGACCGATCTCGGCCTTGTTCGCACGCTTTTCTGCCTTGTCATCGAAACCAAGCTGAAGGGCATTGTACCCATCCACCTCTTCGGTTCTGACTTGGGTAACTACACATGGCCCTGCTTCAATGACGGTACATGGAATGTTCTTTCCATTCTCATCAAAAAGACTGGTCATGCCTACTTTTCTTCCTATTAACCCAGACATACTATTTATATTAATTATTACTGTTTACTCTTGTTCAAAAAAATAGGGCCAAAATAATTTAACCCTATAAATTATTCTTTCCGTTTTTCCCTCGCCCGCAGCTCAGGACATGTTTGGTAGGCCAGCTATTCTCCAAATTAAGGAGAATTGAATGCCACTACACCTTGATCTCTACTTCCACACCACTGGGCAGCTCCAATTTCATTAGCGCATCAATGGTTTTTGAAGAAGAACTGTAGATGTCCAACAACCGCTTGTACGAGCTCAACTGAAACTGCTCACGAGACTTTTTGTTCACGTGCGGAGAACGCAATACGGTGAATATCTTTTTATTGGTTGGCAAAGGAATGGGACCCGTAACAACAGCTCCGGTAGTCTTTACCGTTTTCACGATCTTTTCAGCGGATTTATCCACCAAGTTGTGATCGTATGATTTTAGTTTTATCCTTATTTTCTGACTCATTTTCTAAAATATTAAGCTGTTACACCTTTAGCCGCTTTTATGACGTCCTCTGCAATATTGGATGGGGTTTCCGCATAGTGCGAGAACTCCATGGTGGAAGTTGCCCTACCGGACGACAATGTCCTCAATGAGGTCACATAACCGAACATTTCCGATAAGGGTACCTCACCCTTAACGACTTTGGCGCCGGCTCTATCACTCATATTGCTGATGGTTCCCCTTCTACGGTTCAAATCCCCAACAATATCACCCATGTTCTCTTCCGGTGTCAACACCTCTATCTTCATAATGGGCTCCATCAATACGGAGCGGGCCGCTTTGGCAGCTGCCTTGTACCCCATTTTGGCCGCAAGTTCAAAGGAGAGCGAATCGGAATCCACAGGGTGGAAAGAACCATCCTTCAGGGTTACCTTCATACTGTCCATTTCAAAACCGGCCAATGGCCCGTTTTTCATGGCTTCCTTAAACCCTTTCTCCACAGCCGGTACATATTCCTTGGGAACGTTACCGCCCTTGATCTCATTGGCGAACGTAAGCCCAACGGTACCTTCCTCTGCAGGCTCCAGGGTAAATACGATGTCCGCAAATTTTCCACGACCACCGGATTGTTTTTTGTACACCTCCCTGTGGTTGGCGGCTCTTGTAATGGCCTCTTTGTACTCCACCTGTGGTTGCCCTTGGTTGACTTCAACCTTGAACTCCCTGCGCAAGCGGTCTACAATGATATCCAAATGAAGCTCCCCCATACCAGAGATGATGGTCTGTCCTGAGGCTTCGTCTGTCTTTACTTGGAAAGTGGGATCTTCTTCTGCCAATTTGGCTAGGGCCATACCCAATTTATCCACATCCGCCTTGGTTTTCGGCTCCACGGCAATACCTATTACGGGATCTGGGAAGTTCATACTTTCCAGCACAATGGGGTGCTTTTCGTCTGACATGGTGTCTCCGGTCTTAATATCCTTAAAACCAACGGCGGCACCAATATCACCCGCTTCTATAAAATCAATGGCATTTTGTTTATTGGAATGCATTTGGTAGATACGGGAAATACGCTCCTTCTTTCCTGAACGGTTGTTCAAAATATAGGAACCGGCCTCCAACCTACCGGAATACGTCCTAAAGAAAGCCAATCTTCCCACAAAGGGGTCTGTGGCAATCTTAAAGGCCAATGCTGCAAAGGGTTCCTTTGCATCCGGCTTTCTTGACTCTTCTTTTTCCGTATCTGGGTTTATGCCCACAATGGCATCCTTATCCAACGGGGAAGGCAGGTACCTGCAAACAGCATCGAGTAAAAACTGTACTCCCTTGTTTTTGAATGAAGAACCGCATATCATGGGTATGATGGCCCGGTCCATAACTGCGGCCCGTAATGCGGCATGCACTTCCTCCTCTGTGATGGAATCCTCATCCTCAAAGAACTTCTCCATCAATTCCTCATCATATTCCGCTACCGCTTCTATTAAAGAAGCCCTATATTCCTTAACCTCGGCCTTCATTTCCTCTGGTATGTCCACCACATCAAACGTGGAACCAAAGTTATCCTCGTGCCATACAATGGCTCTGTTCTTGGCCAAATCCACAATGCCCCTAAAATCGGCCTCATCACCAATGGGCAGTACTATGGGCACAGCGTTGGAACCCAACATCTCCCTAACCTGTTTGCAAACTTCCAAAAAATTAGACCCTTGACGGTCCATTTTGTTCACAAAACCGATTCTCGGTACCTTATAATTATCGGCCAAACGCCAGTTGGTCTCAGATTGTGGTTCAACACCATCAACGGCACTGAACAAAAATACCAAACCATCCAAAACACGCAAAGACCGATTCACCTCAACGGTAAAATCCACGTGGCCAGGAGTGTCAATGATATTAAAATGGTAATCCTTGGCATCTGCGGTTGGCTCCGCATTTTCCATAGGAAAAGTCCATGAACAGGTAGTTGCCGCAGAAGTGATGGTAATCCCTCTTTCCTGTTCCTGCTCCATCCAGTCCATCGTGGCGGCA
>CAKZLG010000230.1 GCA_937125035.1 uncultured Maribacter sp.
GCCCGTTGCAGAAGAAATGTCCGTTTTGGAGAAGGTGGCCCATGCCCATGGCTTTGAAAACTGGAAAGATGTGGACGCCATATCCTTTACCTTTAATGTGGACAGGGACAGTACCCACTTTGAACGCAGCTGGAAGTGGGAACCCAAAAGCAATACAGTGACCTCCATGACCCATCAAGACACGTTGACCTATCAACGCAGCGCGGTAGATAGCGTCCTGGCCAAAACAGATGCTGGCTTCATCAATGACAAGTACTGGCTTTTAGCGCCCTACCAATTGGTATGGGACCAAGAAAATTTCACCCATACCCATGAAACCGCTTCCACCGCGCCAATTAGCGGAGACACCATGCAAAAGCTGACCATTGTTTATGGCAATGAGGGCGGCTATACCCCAGGAGATGCCTATGACCTTTATTTTGGCGATGATTTCATCCTGAAGGAATGGGTCTTTAGAAAAGGCAACCAAGACGAGCCCAGTATGGCCACCACATGGGAAGATTATGCCACCCACAAGGGCCTTAAAATAGCTACGATGCACCAAAGGCCGGATGCTGAATTTAGCCTGTACTTTGATGGGGTTTCGGTGGAGTAAGCGGTTTTATCCTGTACAGGTCAAAATTGCACTGCTACTACTGTCATGTCTTGCTATGCATGCCCAAAACCACCACATGGGCACGGTACTTGCCTTGGACACCAAGGAACCTTTGGAATTTGTATCCGTGTTCAATGATCGGGACCAAACTTTGACCAATGTAGAGGGCAGGTTCCTATTTACCTCCCATCAAGATTCCATTTACTTCCATACGCCTGGTTTTGTGAGGTATGCCTCTACTTTCGCACACGTAAAGGATACGGTGTATCTGGAAAGAAGGGTTATTGATTTGGATGAGGTGGTGGTGACCAATGCCAAGACCATCCTTCAACGCATCAAGGACTCCATCCCCAACAACTACCTACTTACCCCGTCCACGGAGCGCTTCTTCCTCAGGGTCCTCCTCAAACGCAATGACAGCATTGTACGCTTACAGGACATGTTTGGCCAGCTTCGAAGAAAAACCACCATTTATACGGGCGACATGGAATTGAAAAAGAAGGATTTTGAGGTGGAACTTTTGGAAATGCGGCAAGCCGGCCTCCAAAATGACCAAAACAATGTTTATTTTATCTTTCCTTCCTTATACAGAATCATTACTGAATTCCTTCGCATCAATGCCATGGGCCCCAATTTTGAGGTTGTGGAAAAGCCCTTGCTACATACCGGTCAGATACGGGTAGACTTTTCCTTAATGCCTTCTGCGGACACCCTAAACCATTCCCGAGGGCATTATATCATCAATACTAGAGACAATGCGATACATTCTTTTACCGTGGAGGTGAACCAAACCCTGCCCGCCGAACAACTGAAAAAAACGGAATATGGCCACACCCCCTTTTTGGAAAGTTATGTACGTTATGAAAAGGACAAGGACCAGCAAAAATATTATATGAAGTATGGCAAGCAGCAGGCCGTTGTAGTCTCCAAGACCAAGGACCAAGAACGACCAACGACCTTTAAAATTGAGGTTATTTGGCATACCACAGACCCCTTGGGCCAATTGCCGGTAAAGGGAAATGTAAACGAACAGAAAGACGTCTTTAAACTAAAAATTCCCTATAACGATGCTTATTGGCAGTCCCAAAACCAATTATTGTTGACCAAGGAAATGGAAGACTTCCTCTTACGTCTCAACAAAGCGGACACAAGCTTTAAGGTACGTAACAACATGAAGTAAAACGCCCACCTATCTAGCTGAGCGCTTTTTTCTGTGCAGCCCGTAGGTTGCCCCCAAAATCACCACGGCACAGGCCAGTAATACGCTAAAGCAGGTCCACAGTGACCAGCGTTCCGCTATGAAGCCCAGTAGAGGCGGCGCGCAAAGAAAACCGGCGTAGCCCGTACCGGCTATGAAGGCCACACTTTTGGAGGAGTCCACCCCTTTTACCTTGCCCCCGATCCTGAATATTTCCGGTACCATGACCGAAAATCCCAGACCGCTCAATGCAAAGCCGGTTATGGCCAAATAGGTCTGTGTGGACAACACCAGTGCGTAACCCAAGAGCGCGAGAAGCGCCCCAAGGGCCAACATTTTCAAAGAGCCTATCTTGGCGCTGATGCCATCGCCCAAGAAACGGCCCAAGGTCATGGTCACCTGAAAGCCCAAAAACCCCGCACCCCATAGCGCTTCGGGGGCTATGGACACCTCCTTCAGATAAAGGCCGCTCCAGTCCACAATGGCACCTTCACTCCCCATGGAGACAAAGGAAATAAGGCCCAACAGCAGCAGGGGTTTGAGCAATTTTATACTGAAGCCATCGCTCTCTCTGGGTGCCGCCACCTCTTGTAGGTAATTTTTAAAGAAGAGAAGGTTCACCCCCAAGACCAAGGCCACGGCGAGACCCATATGCAGTACCGGATTATCCAGCGGACCGATCAAAAAACTGCCCAAACCCGCTAGTACACCACCCAAACTAAAAAAACCATGGGAAGCGCTCATGAAATGGGTACCGTCCTTTTTTTCCAGCTCCGTCACCAAGGTGTTCATGGAAATGTCCGTAAAGCCATTGGAGGCACCGAAAAGGAACAGCGCCGCCATCAAGGAGATGTACGAAGGGGCCAACAAGGGCAGCATGGCGGCGGCACAGCTCAGGAGCACCCCATACCATGTGGCCTTCCCCACCCCTATCTTGTTGATGATTCCAGACGCGAAAGGGAATATGGAAAATACCCCGAGCGAAAGGAAGAACAGGGCAAAGCCCAATTGCGACTTATCAATTTCCAGGTAGTGTTTTACCGTAGGGATGTAGATGGCCCAAGTGCCAAAGAGAATATTAAGACTGGCATATACCCAAGAAGGACCAAAATAACGGGCCTTGCTTAAAATGAGCATCAACGATTTCATAAAAGGTCGGGTTGGATGAGGTGTCTGCGCATGGATTTATTTGGATTGGATCCCTTTTTTCAATAGTTGTCCAAAACGGTACATATCTTCAAAGGAACAATAGAAAGGGGCTGGAGCCAACCGGATCACATTGGGCTCCCGCCAATCTGTAATGACCCCATTCTTCATGAGGAATTCAAAAAGGGAACGGCCCTCCCCGTGCAAGAACACGGAAAGTTGGCAGCCCCGGTCCTCAGGGGTTATGATTTCAAAAGTACTGTCCACCTCCTTATCCACTTCAGTGAGGATGAATTCCAAATAGGCCGTGATCAGGTCCCTCTTTTGGATCAGTGCCGCCATGCCCACCTCTTCAAACAGTTGCAAGGAGGCCAGATATGGGGCCAAGGAAAGGATGGGCGGGTTGCTCAATTGCCATGCATCGGCCGTGGCTATGGGTTCAAAATAGGGCTTCATTAGAAAACGGGTCTCTTTTTTGGTGCCCCACCATCCTTCAAACCGGGGAATGTCCTCCCGATCCAAATGCCGCTCATGTACAAAAATCCCGGAAGCATTGCCCGGCCCGCTGTTCATATACTTGTAACTGCACCAGGCCGCAAAATCCACATCCCACTCGTGGAGCTGTAGGGACACATTGCCCACGGCATGGGCCAGATCCCATCCTACAAAGGCCCCTGCTTTTTTGGCCGCTTGGGTAATTGGGGCCATCTCCAGCACCTGTCCGTTGTAATAATTAACGCCGCCCATCAATACCAGGGCCAACTCATCCCCTAGGGCTTCTATCTTTTCCAGAATGTCCTCAGTACGCCAAAAGTGCTCACCCTTCCGTTTATTGACCGTGACCAGAGCCTCGTCTGGATCTAGGCCATGAAAGCGCAGTTGGCTTTGGAGCATGTACTGATCGGATGGGAAGGCCTTTTCCTCGCAGAGGATTTTAAACCGTGTAGCTGTAGGCCTGTAAAAGGAGACCATGAGCAGGTGCAGGTTTACGGTAAGCGTGTTCATTACCGATACCTCTTCCGGACGGGCACCCACTACCCTTCCCAAGGGTTCGGCCAAGCGCTCATGGTAGTCCCACCACGGTTTTTCGGCATAAAAATGGCCCTCTACGGCCAGTTGGGCCCAATCAGCCATGATCTCGTCCACATAGTTTTTGGCCAATTTGGGCTGCAGTCCCAAGGAATTGCCCGTAAAATAGATGACCTCCTTGCCGTTCACTTTCGGAAAATGAAACTGCTCACGATAGTGTTTCAGGCCATCTTGTTGGTCCAGATTCTGGGCAAAGGCCAAGGTATTCTTAAATTCCATAGTCAATTTTTAACAAAAGTAATCATAACGCCATAAGTTGGGGCCCATGCCTTGTGTTTATTGTTCCTTTACGCGCAGCCGCATTTCCACAATGTGCTTTTTGAACCCTACTTTTTCATATGCCCTTAGGGCCGGGAGATTGTCTTGGTACACGGTAAGCCGCATTTCCTCCAAACCCTGGTCCAAGGACCATTGCTTCAAGGCCTCCATCACTACGCCATTGACGCCCCTGCCCCGGTAGGCCGGCAACGTGTACATAAAACCAAAATAGGCATAGGTATCGTGGTCCAAATACGGTCTGGCGGGTTTTTCCACTGCATAGCCAGCGCTGACTATTTCAGGGCCGTGACAGGCCACCAGGACCAGCGCCCGCTCATTGGCCATCAACGCTTCAAGGTCGTAATAATGAACCGGGTACGGCGCTATGGTGGGGTCAAAGGGCCGCTCTGCCCTGATCACCCCCTGTTCCATTTGCAAAAGTGCCGGTACATCCACAGGTAGGGCCGGCCTAATGGTAATTTCTTCTAACATCACCTCATTTTTAAAAAGGAAAGATACGGGCTAATCCCCTATTTTTGCAAAAAGCCAGGTATGCATTTTTTATCGGAGGCCTTAGAGGCCTATATCTCCAAAAACTCACAAGACGAGCCTGCCCTGCTCAAAGCGCTGACAAGGGAAACGCATTTAAAGGTGATACAGCCAAGAATGCTCACCGGGCATGTCCAGGGCCGGGTACTGAGTTTGCTTTCCAAGCTCATACGGCCAAAGCGTATCTTGGAGGTGGGTACCTACACCGGCTATTCCGCCCTCTGCTTGGCGGAGGGCCTTGCTGAGGACGGCACC
This sequence comes from uncultured Maribacter sp., assembly GCA_937125035.1. Classification (GTDB taxonomy): domain Bacteria; phylum Bacteroidota; class Bacteroidia; order Flavobacteriales; family Flavobacteriaceae; genus Maribacter. The sequence goes on from CAKZLG010000230.1 coordinate 5,091, forward strand.
CTGCACACCATAGACATCAATGAGGAACTGCACCATCTGCAGCGCACCTATTTTGACAAGAGCCCCTATGGACATCAAATTTTTCAATATGTGGGCGATGCGGTGGAGATCATCCCCCAATTGGACATGACCTTTGACCTGGTCTTCATAGATGCCGAGAAGAAGGAGTACGCCCGTTATTTGGATGTAGTGCTCCCCAAGACCGCGCCTGGTTCGGTGATTTTGTCCGATAATGTGCTATGGTCTGGAAAGTTCCTTGGCCCGGTGCCCGAAAAGGACAAGGCCACACAGGCCCTATTGGCCTATAATGCCCAGCTCAAGGAGCACCCGCAATTGGAAACCGTAATCCTCCCCGTGCGCGACGGTCTTACGCTAAGTAGGGTAAAATAAGGCGTTGGTGCAGTCTATGGAACAGCCAGCCCGAAACCAAGCCCACGCACATACCCACCAGAATATCCACGGGGAAGTGCACACCCACATAGATCCTGCTCAGGGCAAAGAGGATGGGCCAGAGATAGAACAACAAGGACCAACGTACCCGCTCCCGTAAAAAAAGGAAGACCAGGGTGGTTATGGCAAAGGAGGAAGAGGCATGGCCCGAAAAGAAACTATACCCAGTGGGACTGTGCAATATGCGTATTAATGTATTGATTTCAGGATCGTTATTGGGCCGCAACCGGGCCACGACCTCTTTGGTAAGGTCCGTAATGGTAATGATAAAGAGTACCAAAGCCAACACGGTGATCACCATGTACCAAGCTTCCCGCTTGGGGAACTTTCTAAAAAAGAGCAAAATAAAGAGCAGAAAAAGAGGGATCCAAACGGTCATCTGCGTCACGGTGGTCCAAAAAATATCATATTGTTCTATGCCAAGACTGTTCAGGTAAATAAAGGTATCACGGTCCCACTGTAAAATACCGTCCAACATAGGGGTTTATTTACGCTTTATGGTTCCGGAGACATCCCCGATCTTTTTGTTGACCTCGCCTATGCCTTTTTTGATTTCCTTTCCCACTCCGGAGTCCAAGCTGTTCTTGATCCCGTCTATGTCCTTTTGAATATCCTTTACCACGCTGGTGTCTATGCCCTGTTTATCGGCACTGCGCTGTATCTCTTGCTTAATGTCTTCCGTGGCGTCCTTCAACTGGCGCATACCCTTACCAAGCCCTTTGGCGATTCCAGGTATTTTATCGGCCCCGAAGACCATCACCACGATGAACATAATGAAGAAGATCTCGGCACCACTTATAAACAGAAAATGTGTTGTCATCATAGTACAAATATAATCAAGTTTAAACGCCAAATAAAAAAGGCCCTGTTAATTCAACAGGGCCTTTGTAACATCGTATTCACAGGGATTATTTTCCTTTGATGTTCTCTTTGAACTGGTCAAACTCGTTCTGTGTCTCCTGCTTTGGCCACGTGTTGTTGCTCGTATCTATGTCTGCCGTCTCCAATTTGGGATCCACAACAATGCCCGTGAGTTCAGAGGGGGAAGGAAGTACTATCTTCACTTCGTCATCGTTCTTTCTCCAGATTTCCGCAGGATAGGTAATGTTCTTCACCGTACCGTCCGCATAGGTATACTCTACGATCAACGGCATGGGTATGCCACCGGGCTTGTCAAAAGTGACCTCATAAAAATATTTGGGTTCCTCCACGGCGGCCCTTTCGGTGGCGCTCATGTTGTCCATCATAAATTCCTTTAAGGTTTTGGAAGTTTCAGAAGGTGCCTTGCCTTTTAAGTTGGGGTCGGCATCTTCGGCTTCCTCATCGGCCAGGTACACCAAGGGAGGGAGATCGGCCTCAGTAAGGTTTCTGGCCGCCATGTACTCCTGCATCTTTTGTGAGGGCTTGTCGCTCACATAGTATTTCTTGATGCCCTTTACCCCAATATCCACATAATCCGTGGTGTAGAACCATCCTCTCCAGTACCAATCAAGGTCCACGGCAGATGCATCCTCCATAGTCCTGAAGAAGTCCTCTGGGGTGGGATGTTTAAATTTCCATCGCTGGGCGTAGGTCTTAAAGGCATGATCAAAAAGTTCCCTTCCCATCACGGTCTCCCGTAGGATGTTCAGTGCAGTGGCCGGTTTGCCATAGGCATTGGGGCCCAATTGGTACACGTTTTCCGGGTTGGACATTATGGGTGAAATGGTGCTTTGATCCCCACTCATATAAGGTACGATCTTGGCCGGGTCTCCCCTTCTGCTCGGGTAGTTTTCGTTGGGCGCAATGGCCTCTGGGTAGGCCTCGCCAAACTCCTGTTCTGCCATGTATTGCATAAAGGTGTCCAAGCCCTCATCCATCCAGCCCCATTGGCGCTCGTCTGAATTTACGATCATGGGAAAAAAGTTGTGTCCCACCTCGTGGATGATCACACTGATCATACCGTACTTTACGCGGTCTGAATAAGTGCCATCTTCATTGGGCCTACCATAATTCCAACAGATCATGGGGTATTCCATACCTTGGTTCTTGGCATGTACGGAAATGGCCTTAGGATAAGGATAATCAAATGTATGAGCGGAATAGGAACGTAACGTGTGGGCCACGGCTTTCGTGGAATATTCTTCCCACAGAGGGTTCCCTTCCTTGGGGTACATGGATACCGCCATGACATCCTTGCCGCCTACTTTGACGGCCTGCATGTCCCAAATGAACTTTCTGGAGGTGGCAAAGCCAAAATCGCGCACGTTTTCGGCCTTTAATTTCCAGGTCTTGGTCTTGTCCGAGAACCCTTTCTCTGCGGCCTCGGCCTCCGCCTGGGTCACGATGAGCACGGGCTTGTCATAGGATTTTTTGGCGCGCTCATAGCGCTGCATCATCTCTTTGGTATAGACCTCTTTTCTGTTCTGCAAGACCCCGGTACCATCCAACACGTGGTCTGCCGGTACGGTAATGTTCACTTCATAGTTGCCAAAGGGTAGGGCGAACTCACCACTGCCCCAGAACTGATGGTTCTGCCATCCTTCCACATCACTGTACACCGCCATTCTTGGAAAAAACTGGGCAATGACATAGGCACGGTTGCCATCCTTGGCAAAATACTCGTACCCAGAGCGGGCACGGTTGACGGTATGGTCTGGTATGTTGTAGTTCCACTTGATGGAAAAGGACACCTGGGCGCCACTTTTCAAGGGCGTGGGCAAGTCTATCCGCATCATGGTGAAGTTGATGGTGTACGGCAGGGCGTTACCGGCCGCATCCTTTACATAGTCTATGTTGAAACCACCGTCAAACGGTTCGCCCATATACTCCTTCACAAAGGCTTCTGGCTGTTGGGCCAAGGGAACGCCCCCGCCATTGCGCAATGGCGCTTTGGAATCCTTGGCACGTACGTTCTGGTCCAATTGTACCCAAAGGAACTCCAGCTCATCTGGTGAATTGTTCGTATAGGTTATGGTCTCCTCGCCATAGATCTTGGCATTTTCATCATCCAAGCGGATGTCCATCACATAATCCGCCTGTTGTTGATAATAATCAGGACCCGGGGCACCTGAGGCCGACCGGTAATTGTTGGGCGTAGCGAATTCCTCGTACAACTGCTTGAACTTACTTTGATTGTAATGGCCGGGTTCCCGTTCTGTTTTTTCCGGTTCCTGCGCCAGCACAAAGCCGCTGAACACAAACATAAGGGAGGCAAAGGCATACTGTAATTTTCTCATATTCAAATTTCTATTTTAAGACGCGGTAAATTAAAGTTTTTATACCTATTGGTTAACATCTGTTATAAATTTAACATTCCTTTAGGATTGGATTTTAAGAGCACATAGCTCTTTTTCTTTCCGTTGATTTTGAAATGTACCACATTTTGTTGGTCATCAAAAAGATCCGTCAGGACCTCATTGGTCACGGAAACACTTTTAAGCTGGTCCAAGGCCACACCGGCAATCTCTATGTACGCGATCAACATGTCCGTATCATAGGTCTTCCCCAAGAGGGTATAGTCTACCTGCTTTCCGTTGATGGACACCAAAAATTTGGAGCGCAGGTATTTCTCAAAATACGCCGTATCCAAATCGGTCTCCGTGCCATTGCCCAACGTACTGGGAATGCCGTACCGTTCTTTGACGACGGCATTGATGTCGTCTATGAACATTCTTGTGGTGATCTGTACGGCGGCATCTTTCTCCGAGTAATTGACGTTGGTAACGCTGATGTAAAACTTATGCGCCGTTGTAAAGGCCAGTAAAGGCACCATAAGGAGCAGAAGTGCGGATTTTTTGGGGTTTTGAAGATTCATTTTCATTGCTTAGTAGGAGCAAGGCCCGTGCCAAAACAGCCATTACTCCAAATTATTGTTCTTTCTGTAAACGGTGCTCTTTTGGCGCAACCATTCCCATATGGCCATGCGGTTGCCAGTATCCACCACCGCCTGAAACCGATCATCCACCTCACAGAAATAAAAAAAATCATCCAGTTTTTCATAAGGTAGTACCAGATGTTGATGGTAGAGCGAATCGGCAAAAAAAGCCCGTACCCGCTCCGTACGTCCGTACAACCGATCGCGCTTTACGCGTTTCTTCAGCATTTTGGTTCGGCCCGTAATGCTATTGATGATGGGGTCAAAAGCCAGTTTTGTTCCTTCAAATGGAATATAGGAAGCGCTTCTCAAGAGGCCTTCACTCTGGCTCATTTTTTTTACATAGGCGTTGGGCAGGCCTAGGGTAGATGCCGTGACCACGGGTGCAGTGGCAATGCGATCCATGTCTCGCCGCAGGCTGCCCGTGAGGTTGTAGGGGGTCACCACCACCTCGTCCAGCTCATGGAGCACGGGATCTAATGGTACGGTGAGACCTTTGCTGTCATAAATGGACTGGTTGACCACGATGGTCTTTTTTTTGTACTGTACGGCAGAGAAGACCAAAGTGTCATTGAGGTGCACCGGAATGGAGAAAAAACCGTTCACATCCGTTATGCCTGCCCTTTGGG
>CAKZLG010000231.1 GCA_937125035.1 uncultured Maribacter sp.
GCATTCATGGCATAGATATCGGACAAGTTCACCATGACCGCTTTGTAGCCCAAGCGCTTCAAGGGCATATAACTGAGGTCAAAATGCACGCCTTCGATCAACAAATCTGTGGATAGGACCGTCTTGTTCCTGCTGAGGTCCAAGACCGCGGCATCATCGCCTATCCCCTTGACCGTGGTGGCCTGTTTTATGGAAAAGTGTTGGGTAAGATGGGAAATCAATCCAAATTCACCCAATTTTTCCAGTGGTGTACGCTGTTTGTCCTTATCTTCTAACATGCTGCAAAAGTAAAAAGGATATTTTATGTAGTATCTTTATAATCAGGTATAATTTTTGGTGCAATGTATTTTTCTTTTATTCCGGACCTGTTTCAGGAGCGTGCCCTATGATAATGATTTTTAAATGAAAAAAACCGTCACTTTTCTATTCGTACTGCTCATGATCGCTTCATGTGCCAAAGATGAACCTGCCCCCACGACTACGGATGACGGCGCTATGGGGGATAGCCCCATATTGGGGAATGTGGTGCCCTGTGAAAATGGCATGGCCGGCGATTATCCCTGTAATGGATTTGATCTTTTGGGCACTCTGGATTTAAATGAATTGCAGGCCACGGCCGGAAATGACATTTGGGGGTGGACAGATCCAGAAACGGGCCAGGAATATGCCCTTATGGGCCTGGACAACGGTACGGCTTTCATTGCAATTCCAGAATCTGGCAATCCCATTTATCTGGGAAAATTGCCAACGGCCACGACAGCCAGTCCTTGGCGAGACGTCAAAGTGTATGAAAACGTAGCCTATATCGTTGCCGAGGCCAATGGACATGGGGTGCAGGTGTTCGACCTTACCAAGCTGCGTGATGTTACCGGCGCACCTCAGACCTTTACGGAAGATGGTCGTTACACAGGTCTTGGCAGTGCCCATAATATCGTGGTCAATGCCGCAAGTGGGTTTGCCTATCCTGTGGGTACGGCAAGGGATGATGCCTTTAACGGCGGGGTCCATTTTTTGGATCTACAAAATCCCTTGGTTCCCGTGGCCGCTGGGGGATGGGGCGCCAACGGGTATACCCATGATGCGCAGGTTATCTCCTATAGCGGGCCGGACCAGGACCATGCGGGTGCGGAGCTGTTCATTGGCGCCAATGAGGACCAAGTAGTGGTCGTTGACATAACCAACAAGGCTAACCCAGTGGCCCTGTCCACTTTGCCCTATCCCAATATTGGGTACACCCACCAAGGTTGGTTTACGGAGGACCAGCGTTATTTTATCCTTGGGGATGAATTGGACGAGGTGAACGATGGCTTCAATACCAGAACCTTGGTCTTTGACATGACCGATCTGGATAATCCTGTTTTGCACCATACTTATTTGGGCCCTACAAAGGCCATTGACCACAACGGCTATGTTCTGGGGGACAGGTTCTATTTGGCCAATTATACTGCGGGGGTGCGCTTATTGGATATTTCGGGCATTGTTAATGGCATAGTGGAGGAAATAGGCCATTTTGATACTTTTCCCAACAATGACAACACACAATTTGATGGGGCGTGGAGTGTATATCCTTTTTTTGAAAGTGGACATATAGTGGTGAGCGATATCAATAGTGGATTTTTCGTCATCAAAAAATCAAATGGGTCATAAATGAAACAGATAGGCTATGTATTATTGTTCTTCCTATTGATGTCCTGTACCCTGGAGGAGGGTGCCGAAGACACTTCCGCTGCCCCGGTTGTATTTTTGGGGGAGACCGCATGGATAAGATTGATGGGAGGTGCCGGTGATGATTCGGTCCAAGCCGTTGTGCGGACCGCTGATGGCGGGTTTGCCATTTTGGGGCATACCAATAGCACCGATGGGGATATACGGGACAAAGACCTAGGCGTGAATGATTATTGGTTGATCAAGTTGGATGCCCAAGGTCAAATGGAATGGAACAGGACCTATGGTGGCAGCAAGGATGACCGTGGCCAAAGTTTGCAGCAAACCAGTGATGGGGGCTATATTTTGACCGGGTATGCCATGAGCAGTGATGGTGATGCCACGCTCAATAAGGGCTTCCACGACAATTGGCTGCTAAAGTTGGATGCCTCCGGAAATGTGGAGTGGGAAAAGAGTTTTGGATTCTCTGGCCACGACCATTCCTATGATGTCCTACAGACGGCCGATGGCGGCTATTTTTTTACCGGGTTCTTGGATGTAACCTCCGCCAGGGCCGATGGCTTCTCAGAAAAAGCGGCCAGTCTTACCAGACATGGGGTGGGTGAATTTTGGGGCACCAAGCTCACAGCCAAGGCCGAGGTGCAATGGCGTGGCTACTTTGGGGGCACCAACAATGATAGGGCACATGCCGTGGTCGCTTCAGATGATGGTGGCTTCGTCATGGCGGGCTTTACGGAAAGTGATGATTTTGATGTAAGCAGCACCCAGGGCAGTTATGATTTTTGGTTGGTAAAAGTGGATGCCAAAGGCAATATGGTGTGGGAAGCATCCTATGGTGGTTCTGGGATTGACATTGCCCATGACATTGCAAAAACCAAAGACGGGGGCTTTGTGGTGATCGGCAGCACCTTTAGTGGGGATGGCCACATAAGCCAGAGCAAAGGGGAATCCGATGTTTGGATGATCAAGGTCAACAGTGCCGGAACCCTGCTATGGGAGCGTAGTTTTGGGGGAAGCGGCTTTGATGCTGCCCAAGCCGTTACAGAAGATAAGGAGGGTGGTTATTTTGTTGTGGGCAATTCCAAGAGTTTGGATAAAGATCTAAACAAAAACGAAGGTGAAAATGATATCTGGGTCATGAAGATCAACCCTGAGGGGACCCTGGTGTGGCAGCGATCGTTTGGGGGCGCTGGGCTCGATTTTGCCTTTGATGTCGCGGAACATGTTGATGGTAGCCTTCTTGTGGTGGGGGAAACGGCAAGTGCTGACATAGAGGGGCTGACCACTCATGGTGGCGTGGATGCCGTGCTCATAAAACTGGAGTGATTGTTCATTCCATATTCGAATCCAGTATTCTTTGCTGAATAAATAAGTAGTGGGGCAATACGTCTTGTGAATTATTCTTTCCCTGGTATTTTGCGAATCTGTATTTTTGTTTGATCTTCACAGGTAGAAAGTGCATCAAAACATACGTTATAATAATGTTAGGTTGCATTGTAAAGAGCGACATATAACGTATATTTGTAAACTATTTAGAATAAATCCATTTAAGAGATGATTCAAGTATCGGAAACAGCCAAGAAAAAGGTCGTTAGCTTAATGACCGATGAGGGTTATAACGCCAGCACGGATTATGTGCGCGTTGGTGTGAAAAGTGGGGGTTGCAGTGGATTGTCCTATGAATTGAAATTTGACAAGGCCATTGCGGAGACAGATAAGGTTTTTGAGGACAATGATGTGCGCATCATAGTGGATAAGAAGAGCTTCTTGTATCTTGTGGGCACGGTCTTGGAATATTCAGGGGGTTTGAACGGCAAAGGCTTTGTATTCAATAACCCAAACGCACAGCGTACCTGTGGTTGCGGGGAGAGCTTTTCATTGTAAGGTCCTAAGCGCACTCCGCCGACAGGCGTTCCCAAAGATGGGATGTCTTGGACATTGGTAAGGAATTTTGAAAGATGGAGCGAAATGATTGTACTATAGGAAAGGAATTTTTAACAATTAAAACATAGTCCCCCTTTGGGGATATAGGAGCTTTTAATTATGGCATACACAGAAGAAGAATTAAAAAAGGAACTTGAAACCAAGGAATATGAGTACGGTTTCTATACGGATATAGAATCGGACACTTTTCCCGTAGGACTCAATGAGGAAATCGTCATTGCCATCAGCAAAAAGAAGGAAGAACCGGACTGGATGACGGCGTGGCGTTTGGAATCGTTCCGTATCTGGAAGGAAATGCAGGAACCGGAATGGGCCAACGTCCATTACCAAAAGCCGGACTTCCAGGCCATCTCCTACTATTCCGCACCCAATAAGAAGCCCAAATACAATAGCTTGGATGAGGTAGACCCGGAATTGCTGGACACCTTTAAGCGCTTGGGCATTTCCTTGGACGAGCAGAAAAAATTGGCTGGTGTGGCCGTGGATATCGTCATGGATTCCGTTTCCGTGGCCACCACCTTTAAAAAGACCTTGGCGGAGAAGGGCATCATCTTCTGCTCTATTTCCGAAGCCATACAGGAACACCCAGAGTTGGTGAAAAAATACATAGGCAGCGTAGTGCCCCAAAAAGATAATTTTTATGCGGCACTCAACTCTGCCGTATTTTCTGATGGGAGTTTCTGCTATATCCCAAAGGGCGTTCGTTGCCCTATGGAGCTCTCCACTTATTTTAGGATCAACCAGGCCGGCACAGGCCAGTTTGAGCGTACCTTGGTCATTGCGGACGAGGGTAGTTATGTGAGCTATTTGGAAGGGTGCACCGCACCATCCAGGGATGAGAACCAATTGCACGCCGCCGTGGTGGAACTCATCGCCTTAGATGATGCCGAAATCAAGTACAGCACCGTACAGAATTGGTTTCCCGGTGATAAGGAAGGAAAGGGAGGGGTCTATAATTTTGTGACAAAGAGAGGCCTTTGCGAGAAAAACGCCAAAATATCCTGGACCCAAGTGGAGACCGGATCCGCGGTAACGTGGAAGTACCCTTCCTGTGTGCTCAAAGGGGACAACAGCATTGGCGAGTTTTACTCCATTGCGGTGACCAACAACCATCAACAGGCGGATACGGGCACCAAAATGATCCATTTGGGCAAGAATACCAAGAGCACGATCATCTCTAAGGGAATTTCGGCCGGAAAATCGCAGAACAGCTATAGGGGCTTGGTGCAGATCAACAGTCGCGCAACCAATGCACGTAACTTTTCACAATGTGATTCCCTTTTGATGGGCAACGAGTGTGGGGCGCATACCTTTCCGTATATTGAGGCCAAGAACAAAACGGCCCAAATAGAACACGAGGCCACCACCAGTAAGATCGGAGAGGACCAGATTTTTTATTGCAACCAGCGGGGCATAGACACCGAAAAGGCCATAGCCTTGATCGTCAATGGTTTTAGCAAAGAGGTCTTGAACAAATTGCCCATGGAGTTTGCCGTAGAGGCCCAGAAATTGTTGGAAATTAGTTTGGAAGGGTCCGTAGGGTAAACTCGGCCTCGCTCAGCAACCGTGTAACCTAAACGGCTGCTGTCCGGGCAGTGTTGAACTTTCGCTTTGCAGAAAATGATAATTGAAATGAAAAAACACCTACTTCTTTCCTTGATGGTCTTTGCGGTTTTGTCCTGTAAAGAGACCAAGAAAGAAGAAAAAATGGTTTCCGCAGAAGAGACGGGCCTTGAAATAAAACTCTATACGTTTGATGGGGGTACGGTCATGGTGAACAATCTGGAGCTCTTTTCCCAAGATACAACCTACCAAGGCCAGACCAAGGAGTTCGCGGATCCCTTTTACGTGATCAGCCACCCCAACGGAAACCTTATGTGGGATGCCGGCCTTCCCCAACAGTTGGTGGGCCAGCCTGTTTATACGGACCCCAGCGGGGCCTTCACGGTTTCCCGTAAGGATTCCGTGGTCAATCAATTAAAACAAATAGGGATGACCTTGGCGGACATTGATTATTTGGCGCTCTCCCATACCCATTTTGATCATAGCGGCCATGCCAATGCCATGAAGGAAGCCATCTGGTTGGTACAAGGTTCTGAATATGATTTTGTGACCAGTGAGGAGGTTAAAAATAGCGGGGAAGGCATCTATGAGGCCATACAGGAATTGAAGAAAATCCAAAAAATCAAAGGAGATCATGATGTTTTTGGCGATGGTACCGTGATTATCAAAGCCATGCCAGGCCATACTCCGGGTCATCAAGTGTTGTTTTTGGACATGCCCGGAAACGGCCCCACCCTTTTAACGGGAGACCTCTATCACCTTTACGAGAACAGGGAGTACCAAAGGGTGCCAATATTCAATGATGATGTACCACAGACCCTGGCCAGTATGGAGGCTTTTGAAGCTTTTGCTAAGGTCAAGGGTGCAAAAGTGTATGTGCAACATCAAAAAGAAGATTTTAATACAATGCCAAAGGCACCAAAATTTTTAAATTAAAGAGTTATGTTGAAAATAAGCAACTTACACGCACAGGTAGAAGATAAAGAAATCCTTAGGGGCATCAACCTTGAGGTGAACCCAGGGGAGGTCCATGCCATCATGGGGCCCAACGGTTCCGGAAAGAGCACTCTGGCCTCCGTCATTGCAGGCAAGGAGGAGTTTGAGGTGACCAAAGGTTCCATTGTAATGGAGGGAGAGGACCTAGAAGAAGTGGCCCCTGAGGAAAGGGCGCATAAAGGGGTGTTTCTATCCTTTCAATATCCTGTGGAAATCCCTGGCGTGTCCGTGACCAATTTCATGAAGACCGCCATCAATGAATCCAGAAAGGCTAGGGGCCTGGAAGATATGCCCGCCAATGAAATGTTGAAGCTCATCCGTGAAAAGTCGGAATTGTTGGAGATAGACCGCAAATTCTTGAGTCGCTCTTTGAACGAAGGCTTTTCAGGTGGGGAAAAGAAACGGAATGAAATTTTCCAAATGGCCATGTTGGAACCCAAACTTGCCATTTTGGACGAGACGGATTCCGGACTGGACATTGACGCCCTGCGCATTGTGGCCAATGGGGTGAACAAGCTAAAGAGCAAGGACAATGCCGTTATCGTCATTACCCACTACCAGCGTTTGCTGGAATATATTGTGCCAGATTTTGTGCACGTGCTGCACAATGGAAAAATCGTAAAATCCGGCGGAAAAGAACTGGCCCTTGAACTGGAGGAAAAGGGCTATGATTGGTTGAAACAGGAAGCTGCAGTTTAATAGTATCTGTTAGACAGCGCCCCGTTAGGTGTAAAAACGATGTAATACTTGAAAAAATGGATTTAAAAGAAAAATTGATTTCTTCCTTTATGGCTTTCGAGAGCAATGTGGATGTGGAACATCCTGTGCACGATGTGCGTACAGAGGCCATGAAGAACTTTGAGCTCAAGGGTTTTCCTTCCAAAAAGGAAGAAGCGTGGAAATACACCTCGCTCAACAATCTGCAAAAAGTGGATTTCTCCATATTCCCCAAAGAAGAGAATACTTTGGAATACAAAGAGGTAAAACGTTATTTCCTGCATGAGATAGACACCTATAAAATAGTCTTCATAGATGGTATTTACAGCTCCTACCTTTCAGAGACCACCCATGATGGGGTGGATATCTGTTTAATGAGCTCTGCCCTTACCAAGGAAATGTACAAACCGGTCATTGATGTCTACTTCAACAAAGTGGCCTCAAAAGACGAATCCTTGACCACGCTGAACACCGCTTTCAGCAGGGAAGGGGCCTACATTTATATTCCTAAGAACAAAATGCCCAAAAAACCGGTGGAGATCATCCATTTTGCCACAGGAAATGAGGCCTCTTTAATGTTACAGCCCAGAAACTTGGTCATTGTGGAGGAAAATGCAGAAGTGCAGATCATAGAACGCCATCAAAGCCTTACCACCAATGAGGTGCTCACCAACTGCGTTACGGAGATATTTGCCGCAGAGAATGCCATTGTGGACTATTATAAGATCCAGAATGATAACACGGCCGCCTCATTGATAGACAATACCTACATTGATCAAAAAAGCAAAAGTGTGGTCAAGGTGCATACCTTTTCCTTTGGTGGAAAATTGATCCGCAACAACCTTAATTTTTACCAGAATGGTGAGCATATAGACTCCACCATGAAGGGGGTCACCATCCTGGGGGACAAACAGCATGTGGACCACCATACCTTGGTGCACCACATTGAGCCCAATTGTGAGAGCCACCAAGATTATAAGGGTATCTATGGGGAGAATTCCACAGGGGTCTTCAATGGTAAGATCATTGTGGACAAAATCGCCCAAAAGACCAACGCCTTTCAACAGAACAACAACATTTTGATCAGTGACAAGGCCACCATCAATACCAAGCCACAATTGGAGATCTTCGCGGATGATGTGAAATGCTCCCACGGCTGCACCATTGGCCAGTTGGATGAGGACGCCCTTTTCTATTTACAGTCTCGCGGTATCCCCAAGAAAGAGGCCATGGCCCTCTTAATGTATGCCTTTGCCAATAATGTACTGGCCAGCGTGCGCATACAAGAGGTGAAGGCGCGCATCAATAAATTGATCGCGAAAAAATTGGGGGTAAGATTGGGTTTTGATCTCTAATTCACATAGCAACTACCTTTTTAAGGCCGGTACCTATAGTGCTGTGTTGCTATTTGCGTTTTTTTTCGCCATCGGCAAAGTAGCCCATGGGCAGGACTATACATTCGGCGTTAAGGCCGGGCCCAGCTACTCGTCTATTATAGGAGATTTGACAGAGGGGTTCAAATTTCGATTCTCAGGCCACGGTGGGGTATTTGTGCATATGCGATTTTCGGATAAATTTGCCCTGCAACCGGAAGTGGTCTATTCTTCCCAAGGCTTTCAATTTAGCACGGATCTGGCATCCATTCAAAGTTTCTCGCCATCTACGGATGGCAACGACTTTAGGACCAATGTGCAGCTCAATTTCATCACGGTGCCCTTAATGGCCCAATTTGCATTGAATGACAAGGTGGCCGTGGAGGTAGGTCCGCAGTTTGGGTTTTTGCTGAACCAAGTGACCAAGATCAAGAACTTAGATGAGATCAATACCTCTGGGGTGGCACGGAGATCTTCGGTCAATGGTGATTTTCAGTTGGATTATGGGGCGGCCCTAGGGCTTGCCTTTGGCCTCAATGAGCATTTATCCCTGTCCCCAAGGGCCTATATTGGTATGCGAAACCGATTGAACGGCCTTGGGGGTTTGGCCCAAAGCTATAATGTGGCCCTGCAACTTTCCTTGAACTACGGATTTTAGTGCAGCGGCACATACATTTTATTGAATATTGATGCCTACACACCCGTAAACCCTTTTGTGCTTGCATGCCATATCTTAAAGCGCATGGAGCTCCGCGATGCAACCT